>JBJKQV010000306.1:0-22695 GCA_046704985.1 Terriglobia bacterium | reverse complement strand
GTCCAGCACCTTGTCGCCGGTGCGATTGTCGAAGCGCGAAACCAGCACCCAGTCGCGCCGGTGGAACGCCAGGACAGGGGAAACAGGCTGGTGGAACTCGCGCAGCCAGATCAATCCTGCCACCAGTAGGACCAGAGCTACGGCGGCAACCGCCCAAATTGTGTAGCGCCGCCCTGCGAGCGGCGGCCGCCGGTTATCCCGTCGCGAAATTTCGGAATTTGTGACGGGAGCTACAGGGGTTGTTGTAACAGCGGCGTCCCCGCTGCCGTCTTCGTCGGCCCGTAAGGAGGCCGTCGAGCCAGCGCCCGCGGCGCTGGCCTCTTGGACCGGCTCGACGGCGGCGATGAACCGGTATCCGCGCCGGGGCAGGGTTTCGATGTAGCGAGGCGAATCTGCCGAGTCATTCAAAACGGTGCGCAGCTTGTTCATTGCAATCGCCAGATTTCGGTCGAAATCCACGAACACGTCGGATGGCCAAGCGCGCGCGCGCAACTCCTCGCGTGTCACCAGTTGCCCGGGGCGCTCGACCAGCGCCTCCAGCACTCGCAAAGGTTTTTCCTGGATTCCAATCCGCAGGCCGCGCTTAAACAGTTCACTGGTGCTGAAATCGGCCTCGAACGGGCCGAACCTGACCCGGCGTAGGTGAACATCCTCAGGGGTTGTCAATTCTTTGCCCTTAACGCGGGCGCCATCCTAACAGAGCTCTACGCCGCCGTCAATAGCCGCACTGGTTACCGGCTATCCTCCCCGAAATGAGTCCGTTATCTGGAGACACAGAATTAATAGCCGGTTGCATTGACCCCGCGCCTTCCCATACTCACACTGGGCAGCGCCAAGAGCTCAGGGCTTGTTCACAACTCAGGCAAGGCAACACAAAACTTCAGCGATGAACATCGCGAGGGAGGGAACAAACATGCAACGAGAGCGGAAGGGTGCGTTCAAGAGTTGGAGGATCTTGGCCGGTGTTTGCGCGGTGGCGGTTTTCTGCGCACTGTCCGGCACGACTGTGATGGCAAAAGGGAAACCTGGCGGGTCCGGCGGGGGCAACGGCGGCGGGGGTGGCAACTCTTCACCATGTACCGCCGCGTCAGTGTCTTCCACCCTGAATGACTATGATTTGCAGGTCCCGGCCCAGCCTTTCCAAATCCAGAGCGATGGGCACGGGGCGTATACCTCGTATTCGTCAGGACATGGGAAGAACGCCGACACCCTAACCTCGGAGGTCGGAAGCGGCTGCATGTGGACCCTGGACACCACCCACTCGACTTCTCGTGGAATCGAGCTAACCCTGGCCTATCCGGACGCCAGCCAGCCGGCGCCGCCTTTTGTGGGTCCGCAGCTGGTTCATGCGGTGATGCACACACACTGCACCGACGACCCCAACAATAACGGTGTGGATTTTGGAAGCATGACCAAGGTAGGGCAGACGTTGAGCTGCCCCGTCAACGTGGCCTTTTATGCGCCCAGTGGGACCTGGTACAACCTTGCCATGAATCCGTTCAACGTCGCCAACGTGGGGGGCACAACGGAGACCCAAGTCACATGCACGGGCGCGGCGGGAGGTGTGTGCAATCAGTGGACCGTCAAACCCGACCCGGCAACGGCGGTGGTCAATACGCAGACCAACCAATCCTCCGCTATTGGGGAGCTGTTCCTGCCTTCCTGCGTCGGCTGCGCGGGAGGAACGCCGCTGGGCCTTTACGAAGTATCATTCAGCTTCCTGGTTAACAAGTGAAATACCGGGGTGCGCGGGTTCGCAGCGTAGTGGCCTGCCCGTGTTCTGGTACCTCCCGAAATGAGGGAGCTTACATCACAGCGCCTAGCTGAGGAACTGGTCTTGGCATGGCCAGAGGGCAATAGGCCGCCGGTACCGGCGGCCTATTGCCGAGCGCCGCCTCCGGGTATGGTACTCCACCCCCACTGCTCGATTGACCTGCCTGACCTTTGGTGCTACTCGTGGTGAGAGAGTGTACATCCCCACCAGGCAATTGCTGTGATTGACGTGGATGAGAACCCCAAGAATGAGTCCAAAATCGGTCCAAGTTGAGCGTTCCGAGAGTGTTCTTCAATAACTTAGCATTGCCAACCGTGACGCAGAGTCAACGAGATAGCCTTGCTTAGGGTCCCTGTCACGCATGAGGTCGCGGGTTCGAGTCCCGTCGTCCCCGCCAGCACCCAAAGGACTTAGTCGCAACAAGCAAATCCATCGAGTCCAAAGTGAGAACCGTCCGGCTTTCAGGGGGGAAGCGCGACGGCTTGGCTCGGAGCCGCAATTTGCGCGGGCGGCCGCTGAAGTGCGTAAAACCGAAATCCTTACACCGCGCGCATCACGATTGGGGCCCTGGCGCTTCCCCTTGTGGCTCGCTTTCCGATAGACCGATTTGTCGGGCAGAATAGCGCTCCATGACAAAAACTCCGCATTTTTAGTGGCTCCAAATGCTATCGCCGCGCGTTGACTTGCGCAGTAATATAGCGTACCCTGTCGCTACCCGACGTCCCCTCACTGTTGTCCAGCGAGGTGGCCGCACGATGGTCACCGCCAATAAGAACGCTTCCCACGATCGTGTCCTCAAAAAACTCGGTGGCGGCCGCATGGGCATGGTGTTTAAGGCCGAAGACTCGCGGCGGGGCCGCGCTTTGGCCTTCCAACCTCTGCCCGAAGACCTGGCCAATGCTGGCAGGCGCTTGCGCGCTTCAAGCGCGAGGCTCGAGCCGCCTCGGCGCTTGACCATCCCAACATCTACACCATCTACGATATCGGCGAGCATGACGGGCGGCCGTTCGCCGTCATGCAGTATCTGGAAGGCGTGCCGCTGAGGAAGAGGATCGAAGGCAACCTAAGGCACACATCCTAGCCCAAGAACTGGCGGGAGGTCTCTCGAGTATGAGCGGACCCAGAGAGATTTTCGAGCTTCTGAAAGCATCAGCGATTGCGCAAGCCGCGTGGGACTACGAAGTCTCAACGTCGATCATCAAGAGTCGCAAAAGGATGTTTATTTTGCTGTTGCTCTGTGCGCCGGTTCTCTTGGTGGCGACAGCTTACGCGGCTTCGGGGACCCTGGGCGGCAACAACGCGTACGGCCCATCCTACTATTCGGGAAGATTCTTTGCCGCAGCGATTGCCATCGGCCTGGTGGCCGGCTTGATTACCGGGTGCATCGGGGCCGGCGGCGGCTTTGTCATTACGCCCGCCCTCATGTCCGTGGGCGTGCGGGGAATCATGGCCGTGGGCACGGACCTTTTTCATATTTTTGCCAAAGCGATCATGGGGACCGCGGTCCATAAGAAACTGGGCAACGTCTCCCTGAGGCTGGCGGTCCCGTTCATGTGCGGCTCCGCGGGAGGCGTGTACCTCGGCGGGGCGATCAACCGGGCAATCTACGATAAGAACCCCTTGCTGAGCGACGCTTTCATCAGCTCGGTGTACGTCGTCATCCTGGGCTTACTGAGCTTTTATGCCCTCTACGATTTTCTCAAACACCGAAAAGGTGCGGTGGCCGGCGAGGGCTCCCGCAAGTACGCGGGAACCACACGGCTCGCGGTCAAGCTTCAGTCGGTCAAGATCCGGCCGATGGTGAGGTTCGACGAGGATTTTGTGCCGGGAGGCAGGCGCATTTCCTGGGTGATGCTCGCGGCCGGCGGCTTTGTGGTGGGAGCCCTTTCCGCGGTCATGGGGGTGGGAGGCGGTTTCGCGACCTTCCCGATGTTCGTGTACGGGTTCGGAGTCTCGGCCATGACGGCTGTGGGCACCGATATCCTCCAGATCATCTTCACCGCAGGTCTGGGATCTATCACCCAATACGCCATCTATGGGTACATCTACTACTCCATGGCGCTGGGAATGCTGCTCGGCTCCTTGATCGGCATTCAGGTCGGCGCGCTCACCACCAAGGTGGTCAAAGGTATTCACATTCGAGGTTTCTACGCAATTGCAATTCTGGCGGGGTTTGTCAATCGGCTCTTTGCTCTGCCTCTCAAGATGCAGCAAACGGGAGTAATTCAGGTGCCTAGGTCGGTGCCCGAAAGCATCCAGAGCGTGGGCAACTTCTTCTTCTGGATCGTGTGTGCGGTTTTCGCCGTGTGGCTGTTCGTCAAGTTTACAACCAACTTGAGAGCTCTGAGGGGAGAGGCGCCGCCGGCGAAGGATCTCGTCGCCATGGCCGGACAGAGCAGATAAGCGAAGGAGCAACGCAGGTGCTCATAAGGAATAAAGGTAGAGCGTTGACGGGTTTGCTATTCGGGGCAAGCTTCCTCGTGCTCCTGGCCCTGATCTTTACTCCGGCGTTCGGAGGCAGAAACGGCCTGGAGTTCGCCGAACAGCTGTTCAACCGGTTGGCCAAAGGCTCGTCATACTTTGTTCCCCAACTTTCCGCCGAGCTGCGTGGCTTTGAAAAACAGCAGGTGGCCGTCAGTGTCGAGATGGAAAGCGCGGAGCAGGCCGCTCGGGCAAAGGTGATTTTCTCCAGGGTCGCTCCCGATACGGCCGCCCAGGGTGCCATGCTGAAGGTCAGGGGAGACCTGGAGCCGATACTTGCGTCTGCTCTCGAGGACTGCCGCGCGATGTATTTGAATCATGGGGACGAGCTCAGAGAAAAGTATGGAATGGACGAAAAGGAAGCAATGGTGGTTTGGCATCGTTCCCTGAACGGGATTGCCAAAAAGCTTCAAGCCGGCGACCGTAGAAACGTCGCCCAATCCAAAATGATCCTGGCGGTTGTCACCAAAGGCGTCGAACCCGCCTACAACTTCTACGGCATAGAACCCGAGAGGGTCAGCGGCAGGAGCGGGATTACCACGTTGTTGCTGGTCTTTTACCTCGTTTACACCGTGTGGTGGGGATTCGCCATTTACTTCATGTTTGAGGGTCTCGGCCTCGCGATGACGAAGGCCAGGATCAAGCGCGAGGTTTAGAACCTGCGCGGATGATGTCGGAGCGCACTCGATGTAACCAGACCCGGACTATCGGCTTGTGCGGTCGGGGGAGCCTTCGCGGAGGGCACCCCCGGCGCGCCGGCTATTTCGCTCGCTCCTGGGAGGTCGCGCAAATGGAATCCATTAAGGTCCTGATCGTCGATGACGAGGTCGAGTTCCTGGAGACCCTGGTCAAGAGGCTCCGAAAACGAAACCTGGAGGCGAACGGCGTTACGAGCGGGGAGGCGGCCCTGGAAGCAATGAAGACGAGCCCTGCCGACGTGATAGTTCTGGACGTAAAAATGCCGGGCATGAGCGGTCTGGACACGCTGCGAGAGATCAAGGAAAGGGACAAGCTCGTGGAAGTGCTCATGCTGACGGGCCATGCGAGCATGGAAGCGGCTATCGAAGGCTTGGCGGACGGCGCCTTCGATTATCTTATGAAACCGACCCCGATTGATGAGCTGGTGTATAAGATCCAGGACGCCTATAAGAAAAGAATGCTGACTGAAAAGAAGCAACAACTGGAGAACCCGGACGCGTCCGGGTGACGGGACGGCCTGCACTAAGGCCAGGTTTCCGGAGAACCGATGCTCGGAACCGATGTTAGGAAGTTGGAACGGGTGGCCGGCGGACGCTGCGGCGAGACCGGGCAGCGCCCGGCGGTGAGCGGGGAGGGCAAAGGCCTATGAGCCTAATCGAAAAGTGCCTGCAAAGAATCGGAATAAGAAAACGGGAAGAGCCTCTCTCCGCTCGGGAAATCGAAACGCTCCGCACCACCTTCCAGACCCGCTATCACCATTTCAAGATGCTCCTCACGGCCAATAACAAAGCGCTGCAAATCATGTCCGAGATCGAAGCCCGGCGCGAAGGGAACAACCCGTTTGGAATGTCCTTCATCCGCGCCCACTGCACGGCGATCTGCGCCAACGTCTTTCGCATGATCGAAAGCATGAACGAATTGGCGCCCGGCAAGTATGGGGAGCTCTTGGACCGGTTCCGGACCATCGAGGGCCGGATTGTCGACATCATCCTTTCGGGAAAGAAGGAAGCCGGCGCCGGCCCGCGAGTCATTCCGCTTACAAGCCTGAACATCACAAGGTCGGATGAGGCGGGCAACAAGCTGGCGAACCTTGGAGAGATTCACAATCGCCTCGGAATCAGGATTCCTAACGGCTTTGTCGTTACCTCCCGGGCGTTTCGCGAATTCGTGGGGCGCGACCTCCAGGAGGAAATCGACCGGCTCCTGCAATCATCTCCAGCGGAAGAAATGGATCAGATCTACGCGCTGAGCGCGCAAATCCGGCAGCAGATCACCCAAGCCCATGTGCCCCCCGAATTGGAGGAAGACATCCTCGCTGCCTACAAGGAACTTCAGAGAGAGGAGGGGCCTGGCGTCAAGGTCTCTCTTCGAAGCAGCGCGCTTGGCGAAGATTCCAGCCAAGGCTCGTTTGCAGGGTTGTACTTCTCGGAATTGAACGTCAGTGCCGAACACTTGATACGCGCTTACAAGCAAGTCGCGGCCAGCAAGTACAGCCCGCAAGCGATCATTTACCGGCTGAACAGGGGCATTCGCGATGAGGACGTTGACATGTGCGTAGGGTGCATGTCCATGGTCAGCGCCGTGGCCGGTGGTGTGGTTTATACCAGGAATCCTCTCGACGGACGCGACGAGCGGATCTTCATCCATTCGGCCTTCGGCTTGCCCCAGGCGGTGGTGGAGGGGAGCGCGGCGGCCGACCTTTTTGTGGTTTCCAGAGATCCGGCGCGGATCGAAGACCGGCGCATTGTGCTGAAGCGGGAAAAATTCGTGTGCTCCCCGGAAGAAGGCGCCGGACCGGTTGAAATCGCCGGCGACGCGGGTTCGCTGCCTTCCCTATCCGAGTCTGCGGCCATGGAATTGGCGAGGATCGCCGTCCGCATCGAAGATCATTACGGATTCGCCCAGGATATTGAATGGGCTTTGGATGAGAAGGAAGAAATCGTAATACTCCAATGCCGTCCTCTCAACCCAGGGAACGTGATCGCCGAGTCGGGGCGGGACGCGAACCGCGCGGCAGCCGGTGAGGTGATCGCTTCGGGCGGAGTTACAGCGAGCTTGGGATCCGGATACGGCCCGGCCTGCGTGGTCAGGAAAGAAAGCGAGTTGCTCGCCTTTCCCGACGGGGGCGTCTTGGTCGTCAAGCAGGGACTGCCGAGGTGGGCCAGCGTCCTGGCTCGGGCCGCGGCCCTCATTGCCGAACAAGGGTCGGCAGCCGGGCATCTCGCCAGTGTTGCCCGGGAGCTGGGCGTGCCCGCAATCATGGGACTCGAAAGGGCGACCGATCTGCTCAAGAACGGTCAGCCCGTGACCGTCGATGCGGACGGCCTGCGGGTCCTTGACGGCAAGATCGAGCAGCTTCTCGCAAGCAGGCCGCCGGTGAAGAGTCTTATGGAGGGCTCTCCTGTCCTGGGGGTCCTGAAAAAGACTTCCGAGTACATCAACCCTCTGCATCTGCTTGACCCGGACGCGCCGGACTTCCAGCCTTCTTCGTGCCGGACCCTCCACGACATAACCCGGTTCTGCCACGAGAAAGCCGTCGTGGAGGTATTCAACTTCGGGAGCGATCACCGCTTCTCTGAAAAAGCGGGCAAACAGTTGGTGTGCGGAGTTCCCATGACGTGGTGGGTGCTCAATCTTGACGACGGATTCAGCCAGGATTTGCCGGGCAAGCTGGTAGACCTGGACAACATCGTTTCGATTCCCATGCTGGCGCTCTGGGAAGGCATTGTTGCGGTTCCGTGGGAAGGCCCTCCGGCCATCGACGCCGGCTCCTTCATGTCAATCCTGTTGGAAAGCGCCCGCAATCCGGCGTTTGAGCCTTCTCTGCCGTCGCCGTACAAGAACCGAAATTACTTCATGATTTCGAGAAATTTCTGCAGCCTCAGTTCCCGGTTCGGTTTTCACCTTTCCAGCGTCGAGGCGCTGGTCAGCGAAAGAGCCGCCGAGAATTACGTGAGTTTTTCATTCCAGGGCGGCGCCGCCGACTATGACCGGCGCGTGCGCCGCGTGCGCATGGTGGTCGGCGTCCTTGATGAGTTCGGATTTCACAGCCAGGTGAGGGACGACGCGGTGAGCGCGCGGGCCGAGGGCGACGACGAGAAAGAAATGAAGCTGAAACTCAAGATCCTGGGATATCTGCTCATTCACACTCGCCAGCTGGATATCGCCATGGCCAGCGATGCTTCCTGTACGGAATGGAAACAGAAACTGCTGGCGGACATCTCGGCCGCCGTGCTCTCCAAGCAGAGGGCAGCCCCGGTTGTGGGATGAGCCGCGCGCTCCCCCGCGGACAGTACTCCGCTTCTTGATCTCGGTGAATGCGTATCGAGACGGCGCCGGAGGCCCGGCCCCAAGCGGTGTGAATCGCAGGATGCGCGCGACAAGCTCAACTACCCCCCGCAAATTCGCACCCATGGTTTGCTCATGAATGGCAGGCGTTATTTCCGAGCGCTCGAAAAGAAGATGGCCCTGACCCTGATCCTGGTTTCCCTGACCCCGCTGATTCTGATCACCGGCCTGATGGGTTATTACTTTGAGACTTCTTACCGGCAAACGCTCCTCGAAAATCTAAAGGGGATGCTGAAGGGACATCAGCAGCGCATCGATTCCTACCTGAACGGTACTCTCTCCGACGTAGAGTTTCTCGCCGAATCGAGCCGATATGAGGATTTGGCCAGGGGGGATTACCTGCAAGACAAATTGCTGGTGCTTCAGAACGCCTACCCCGGGGTATTTGTCGACCTGGGGGTGGTGAATGAGGCAGGCATGCAGATTTCTTACGCGGGAGACCTGAAGTTGCTCGGGGCCGACTACTCCCAGGCGGCCTGGTTCCAGGAGGCGATGAAACGGGACTATTTCCTGAGCGATGTGTTTCTGGGCCTTCGCCGTCGGCAGCATTTTATTATTTGCATCCGAAAGAAGCGGCTGCGTTCAGACTGGCTCCTGCGCGCGACGGTGAATTTCGTCGACTTTAACTCCCTCCTCGACGCCATCCACGTGGGCAAGACGGGGTCGGCCTTTATCGTGAACAGCAAAGCGGAGCTTCAGTCGCACCCTCGGACAGAGATGATTGCCAACATGGCCGAGCTGCTGAGGATCACACCGTGGACGAAGGGGGAAGAAAGGCCGCTCACCGGCGCTGCCGACCCGGGCGTTCACGAAGTCAAAGTAATCTCATCGCAAAGCAATGTGTTAACGGGAACCGTTCAGAGCGGCAAGGGAACCACCCTGTTCATTCTCATGCCGCTCCGGCGCGGTGAGTGGACTCTGGTCTATCAGCAGGAGCGCGATGACGCGTTCGTCGAAATCAACCATGCCCGGGCCACGGCGCTGACGATCTTTTTCTTCGGCGGTCTCGCCGTGTTGGTGGCCGGCGTCTTCATTTCCCACAAGGCGGTCCGGCGGATCGAAAAGGCCGAGCTCGAAAAGGAAAGGATGAACGAGCAGGTAACCGAAGCGCAAAAGCTTGCTTCGATAGGCGAGCTGGCCGCAGGAGTGGCCCATGAGATCAACAATCCGGTTGCCATTATGATCGAGCACGCGGGGTGGATGGAGGATCTGCTTGCGGAGGAAGAGCTTCGCGAAAGCCAGAACCTTAGCGAGTTCAAGCGTTCCCTCAAGCAGATTGGCCTTCAGGGAAATCGGTGCAAAGAGATAACCCATAAGCTGTTGGGCTTTGCCCGCAGAACGGACCCGGTTCGCAAGAGCATCCACCTCAATGAGATCCTGGAAGAAATCATGAGCGTTTGCAAAAAGAGTCCAAAATTCGAGGGCATACGGGTTTATACAAAGCTGGATCCAGGCCTGCCGCAGGTCCTGGCATCATCCACCGAGATGCACGAGGTGTTCGTGAACCTCATCAATAACGCAGTCGATGCGATGGGACCCGGGGGCGGCACGCTGGTCCTGAGGAGTCGCACGGAGGGCAGTGAGGCGGTCGTGGATATCTCGGACACCGGGCACGGAATGACCAAGACCGTCATGGGGCGCATCTTCGATCCCTTCTTTACCACCAAGTCCGCCGGACAGGGCACGGGGCTGGGATTATCGATCTGCTATGGAATCGTCAAGAAGCTCGGAGGAAGCCTCACCGTAGACAGCACGGTTGGGGTGGGAACGACCTTCCATGTGCATATCCCTTTCCGTGCCGCGGGGACATAAATCTCCAGCGATGTCTTTCACTAAGCAAACGATCCGCTGCTCGCACCAGGGTGACTAGCAGCAAGGTAGTGCGGACCGCCGACTGCATCCCGAAGTGTCGGGACGCGGTCGGCGCTACAAGGGCCCGCGCTACCTGCCTCGGAAAGGCCGCCGGCCTACCTGGCCGGAGTTTCGGGAGCGCCGGATGCCAGCCGTTTACGTCGCGCCAACACCCCGCCCGGCCCTCTGAAAACCTCACGAAAGTAACGTCAAATCAAGGAGTTGCCTATTTCGCAGCGCGCTTGACCATGCCCCTTCTTCCGTGCATAATCTGCCTTTAGCGCTAAGTGAGGGCAATACATGCACAAGGTCGTCGTGGTCGACGATGACGCCGATGTTCGACGTGTAGTCGAACTGCGCCTGCGGCTGGCGGGATTCCAGGTTTTCACCGCCTCCGACGGTGAAACCGGACTGCAACTGATCCGCGCCGAAAAGCCGCGCGTGGTCCTGCTCGACCTGATGATGCCGCGTATGCACGGCTTTGCGGTTTGCCAGGCGATCCGCAGCGACCCTTTGCTGCAAGGCACCTACGTGATTGTGGTTTCGGCAAAAGGTTATGCCCTGGACATTCGCAAAGCCAAGGAGCTGGGCGCCGACCTGTATTGGACCAAGCCCTATGACCTGGAAGCGCTGGTGAAGACCATTCAACAGGCGACTCCGGCCGCCGAAGGGACCCTGCACGTGAAATATTGGGGAACCCGGGGGTCGATTCCCACCCCCGGCGCCAGCACCATGCGCTACGGAGGAAACACCTCGTGCACGGAACTGCGCGCCGACGACTCGGTTGTGCTGTTCGACTGCGGCACCGGAGTTCGCGAGGCCGGCGTGGCCCTGAACCGCGAATTCCAGGGCCGCCCTTTGCACGTGCACCTTTTCGTGGGGCACACGCACTGGGACCATATCCAGGGCTTTCCCTTCTTTGCGCCCGCTTATGAGGCCGGCAACATAATCTCCATTTACAGCCTGCGAGGCTCCGATAAGAGCCTGGAAAAGGTCTTCACCGGGCAGATGGACTCGAGTTATTTCCCCGTGAATCTGGACGACCTGAAGGCGAAGTTGGAATTCGTCGAGCTGCAGGGCGAGATGACACTGGGGAAGTTGAAGATCTCGCACGTCTATCTGAACCACCCGGGACTGGCCATCGGCTTCCGGGTCGAACGCGAGGGGAAGTCGATCGTCTACCTCACCGACCATGAGCCATACTGGCGCGTGGCCGGCGAAAGCGACCACAGTCGGAAGCTCGACGGAGAGATCGACTCGTTCGTCGCCGGCGCCGATCTTTACATCCGCGAGGGGCAGTACACGGAGGAGGAATACGTTTCGCGCCGCGGTTGGGGGCACAGCACTTGGAGGGATGCGCTCGACTCGGCCCACGCCGCCGGGGTACGGCGCCTCACCCTGTACCATCACGATCCCAACCGCGACGACCTGGCCATGGACGCCGTGCTGGCCGAGTGCCAGGCTTACATGCAGCAACGCAGCATGGCTTTTGAATGCAGCGCGGCCAAGGAAGGCTCCCAGGAATCGGTGTAAGGTTCTTGCGGGCCGTGACCGCCTAGGGCGGGCGGTTGCGCCCCGGTAACTCAGGCAACTCCCAAGCAAAGAAAGCGGGGCGCTCCATGCCAAAATCAACGGCTCGCCGGACCCCAGGGAGAAATCACCGGGGCCCGAAAACGAAAAGGGGACGAACGATGGATACCGAAAAGAAAACCAACGGCAAAGCAAGCGCAGAATCCGCAGCCCCCGAGGCAGCCAACGTCGAAAAGATCCGGGATATCTTGTTCGGCGGCCAGATGCGGGACTACGACAAGCGTTTCAACCGCCTGGAGGAGCGTCTGGCCAAGGCTGCCGAAGCCCTCCGCGAAGAAACCAAGAAGCGCATCGAAACGCTGGAGGGTTTTGTCCATCAGGAAGTCGAAGCGCTGAACCAGCGGTTGAAAGTGGAGAAAGCGGAACGCATGAGCGGCTTGAAAGACCTGGAGCGCGGCGGGCAAGAGGCGGCCAAATCGGCGGAGAAGAAAATGACGCAGATGGAAGAGACCTTCGCCAAAGAGGCCGGCGACTTGCGCGCGCGGCTGCTCGAGCAGACCAAGCACCTTACCACTGAGCTCGAGCAGAAGCACCGAAGCCTCTCCGCGGCGCTCGACCGCGAGGTGCAGGCCCTGCAAACCGACAAACCCGACCGCAAGGCCCTGGCCGATCTGTTTACCGAGCTGGCCATGCGCTTGCGCAAAGAGTTCGTCTTGCCGCAAGGCAAGTAGGCCTCTCGGCGCCGCGCCCCGGCCCCATCACAGCGCCCTGCCCTCCCGGAAGCGGGGCGCGAGGAAGAGCGAATGTCTGAAGGTCCACGGGACTCTCGCCCGCATCCCGATCCCGTCGCCGAGCTCTCCGACGACGAGCGCAGCTTCGAGGAACTGCGCTCGCTGCTGCTGAGCTCCGAGCAGCGCGAGATCGTGGCGCTGCGCGAACGCCTGAACGATCCCGGCATCCGCGCCCGCGAGATGAGCGAGGTCATCGCCGAAGCCCTGCGGCTGGGGGTGGCTTCCGGCAATACGGAAGAGGTCAGCGGCGCGCTCACGCCGGCGGTCGAACACTCGCTCAAGGAATCCGTCCGCAAGAACGCCGCCACGCTCGCCCAGGCCCTCTACCCGGTGATGGGCCCCGCCATCCGCAAGTCCATCTACGAATCCATCCGTTCGCTGATTCAGTCTTTCAACGAATCGCTCACCCAGGGGCTTTCGATCCGGGGAATCCGCTGGCGCCTGGAAGCCCTGCGCACCGGGCGGCCGTTCGCCGAGGTAGTTCTTCTGCACACCCTGGTTTTTCGCGTCGAGCAGATCTTCCTGATTCACAAGAAGGCCGGGCTTTTGCTCCAGCATCTCTCCTCGCCTTCGGTGGGCGTCCAGGACCCCGACATGGTGTCGAGCATGCTCTCGGCGATTCAGGATTTCGTTCGCGATTCCTTCAGCGCCGGGCAGGGCGAGTCGCTCCACACCCTACAAGTGGGAGACCTGCAGGTGTGGGTGGAGCAGGGGCCCGACGCCATCCTGGCGGCGGTGGTGCGCGGCCACGCGCCGCAGCGCCTGCGCTTTAAATTGCGGGAACGTCTGGAGCAGATTCACCTGGATTACGGCGCGGCGTTGGACGCGTTTGAAGGAGACGCTGCACCCTTCCAACCCACCTTCGAACTGCTCGCCGACTGCCTGGAAAGCCAGGAGGGGAAAGAGGAGGGGCAGCGAGTACGCCCTTATCTCCTGGTTCTCGCCGGTCTGGCCGCGATCATGATAGTGGCGTGGGGAACGCACGCTTTTATCCAGAACCGGAGATGGTCGCACTTCGTCGAGGACCTTCGCCAGCAGCCGGGCGTGGTGGTGACTTCCTTTGCCAAACGCGGCGGCCTCTACCGCATTCAGGGCCTTCGCGACCCGCTGGCGCCCAACCCGGCGCAGCTGGCCGAAGAGGAAGGTCTGAAAGCCGCCGACGCCGACTTCCATTGGCGCCCTTATTATTCCCTCGACGATGCCATGGTCCTGCGGCGCGCCCGGGAGATCTTGCAGCCTCCTCCCGGAGTCTCCCTTTCCGCCCGCAACGGGACGCTGCGCCTGCAGGGAAAGTGCCAGGCGATCTGGCTGGACAGGGTTCAGGAGTTGTCGCCGCTCATCCCCGGCGTCTTGCGCGTGGACGCGGCGAACCTGAACGGCCTGGGGCCCTTGGGACTGGCGAAGGCATCGCTGGAGTCGCTGGTAGTCATGTTCGGCACGGGCCAGAACAGCATCCTCCCCGACCAGCAGGCCAAGGTGGAACAAGCCGTCTCCTCGGCAGAAAAGGTCTTGGCCAAGGCGGCGGCGATCCATGAGGGCGTCGTGATCGAACTGGTCGGCCACACCGACGCCACCGGGACCGAGTCCACCAACTCGCAGTTGAGCGACCAGCGGGCTCAAAACGTCTTGACCGAGATGCTGCAAGCGGGTATCCCGCGCGATTTCCTGCGGCCTCACGGGGTCTCCTCCACGGAACCAGTTCGAACGGAAAGAAGCGACGACGACCGGAGGTACAACCGCAGCGTCACCTTCCGGGTCGTCGAGAGCACCTCCGGCAAGAAACACTGAGGGCCTGCGCACTATGCTGCAAAAGAAGATCTGCATGCTTGGGTCGTTTTCGGTGGGCAAAACCAGCCTGGTGCGGAGATTCGTTTCCAGCATTTTTTCGGACACCTACCTGACCACCGTCGGCGTCAAGATCGACAAGAAGGTGCTCAAGACGGAAAAGGGCGAAGACCTCACCCTGATGCTGTGGGATCTCTACGGCGAAGACGAATTCCAGAAGATGCGGATGTCTTACCTGCGGGGCGCGGGAGGATATCTGGTGGTGGCGGACGGCACGCGCCCGGCCACGCTGGACAAGGCCCTTTCGCTTTTCGAGGAGGTCCAGAAAAACCTGGGCGCCGTACCCTTCGTTCTGGCGCTCAACAAGTGCGACCTCACCGATCAGTGGGAAATCCCCGCGGATCGGGAAGGCTCCCTGTCCGCCCGGGGTTGGCGCCTGATTCACACCAGCGCCAGGACCGGCGAAGGCGTCGAGGAGCTGTTCCAAGCCCTGGCGGAACTTATGCTGGACCAGTCCCCTTCGACGGGATGACGCGCAATCATGAGCGATCCATCGTTAATCGGCGCCTTTCTCAGCTCGCAGGGGTATGCCCTTTTCGAGTTCGTCGGAGAAGGCTCCCTGCGCGCGGCGAGTGAACCTCCCGCCTGGTGCCGCACCGTCCTGGGCGAGAAAGTTCCGCTCGGCGGCACCCTTGAGCTCCAAGGCCGGCTTCCCTTCCTGGAGAATTTCCTCGTCGACGCGGAGGAATTTTGGGCGTCGGGGAAGGCGGGGCACGCCGAGTCCGGTTCGTGGATCGAGCAAGGGCCGGACGGCGAGGAAATCGCCCTGGAAGCCTTCGCCCTCTGGCTGGAAGGCAAGAGAATGCTGGTCGTCCAGAACCCTCAGGCACGCTACGACAGCGAGTTTCTGGTTTATCAGAAGGCGCGCGAGGGCCTGCTTGAGCACGAGCGCCTGCTGCGCGAGATTCAGAAGAAGGAAATCCTCCTGCATTGCATCGTTCACGACCTTTCGCAGCCGCTCACGGCAATCCGCGGCTCGTTGTCGCTGCTGACGCTGATGGCCTCGACGCCCGACCTGAAGGAGGTCGTGGAGATTGCCGAGCGCCAGTCGTTGCGGCAGGAAGCGATGATCCGCGGCATCCTGGAAGCGTTTTCCGCGGAGCTGCAATCCACCCTCGGCTCGGAGCAAGACCCCGCCCGGGCGCCCGACCTCGCCGCCTGCGCCGGGATGACCGTCGAAGCCTTTCAGAAAGCCTTTGAGGAGCGCGGAACGCTGATTCGGGTTGACCCCACGCTGGATTTGAAACAGAATTGGAGAGTCGCCGGCGACGAGCCGCGATTGCTGCGCATTTTTGGAAACCTGACCGAGAACGCTCTTCGCCACGCCCCGCGAGGGGGCACGGTAACCCTGGGCGTCCTGGACGAGGGACGGTTCCTGCGGGCTTTCGTGGACGATGAGGGCCCGGGTTTGGGAACCGAACAGGCCGGCGGCGATCTATTCGCCCTCTTTGCCAAAGGCAAGGGCGAAAGCGGAGGAAAGGCCGGACTGGGTCTCTATTTCTGCAAGATCACGGTCGAGCGATGGGGAGGTTCGATCGGGTGTGAGAACCGCCAGGAAGGCGGGGCGCGCTTTTGGTTCACCCTACCCCGCCCCTAACCGCAGCACCCCTTCTTGAAGCTTGAACGCGCCCGTGACCTGATGGATCAGGTTCGAGCGTCCTCGTCCCCGCCGGTATCTTCCACCATTCCGTCCGCCCAATGCCGAGGAGCATTTTGAAGCGGGCTGAATTTTTTCGGAAAACTGCCAGGGTGTGCGTCGCCTTCGCCTGCCTGCTGGGAACGGTCCGACTGGCGGCGGGGCAATCGGGCGAGTTGCGCGGGCAGGTCACGGACCCTTCGGGCGCCATCCTCGTCGACGCCACCATTACCGCCCTGCCCTCTCCGCCCGCCGCGGAGCACAGCACCAAGACCGACGCCGGCGGCCGGTATGAACTGCGGGGTCTGGCTCCGGGCGTCTACACGCTAAGAGTCCAGGCGCCGGGCTTTGCGCCCCTCGTCGAGCAGGGCGTCCGCGTCACGGCGGGGCAAACCACCACTCGCAACCTCAAGCTACAAATCCTCTCCGTGCACCAGCAACTGGAAGTTCAGGGAGAAGCGGCGAAGGTCGCCCTGGCGCCGCAGGAAAACGCCAGCGCCGTGGTCATCAAGGGCCCGGCGCTGCGCGCGCTCTCCGACGACCCCGACACGCTGCTCAGCCAGTTGCAGGAATTGGCGGGGCCCTCGGTGGGCGGGAGCGGCCCGGAAATCTACATCGACGGCTTCACGGGCGGCGACCTGCCGCCCAAGTCGGCGATCCGCGAGGTGCGCGTCAACCAGGACCCCTTTTCCGCCGCCTACGACCGTCTCGGCTACGGGCGCATCGAAATCCTCACCAAGCCGGGGAGCGAAGCCTACCACGGCGGATTGTCGCTGCAAGGAAACACCTCGGCACTCAACTCCCGCGACCCGTTTCTGGCCGGCCTGGACGAGCCCCCCTACCACAGCCTGCTCTATGGCGGGCGCCTGGGCGGGCCGCTGGGCCACAAGGCCTCGTTCTTCGTCTCCGGCGAGAGCCGCCACATCACCCAGGACAGCCTGATCAACACCCTGATTCTCAACCCTAGCTTTCAGCCGCAGAGCTACGTCGCCGCGGTGGCCAACCCCTGGTCGCTGGTCAGCCTGAGCCCGCGCGTCGACATTCAACTCACCCCCAACAACACCCTCAGCGCGCGCTACCACTTCTTCTCCACCAGCGAAGTCAATGACGGCATCGAGACGCAGTCGCTGCCCTCCCAGGGTTACAACTTCGACCGCCGCCACCACTTCCTCCAGGTGAGTGACACGCAGGTGCTGGGCCCGCGGGCGGTCAACGAGACGCGCTTCCAGTACCTGCACTTCCACAACACACGCCTGCCCGGTAGCTTTGCGCCCACCCTGGAGGTGCTCGGCGCCTTCACGGGCGGCGGGGTGAGCGACGGGTCGCTGGACCGCAGCGAGTCGCACTACGAGGTCCAGAACCTCACCAGCTTGAGCCTGGGAAAGCACTACGTGCAGTTTGGGGGCTTCGTGCGCGACATCGCGCGCCGCGAAAATACCGACGGCAATTTCAACGGCACGTTCATCTTCAACTCCCTGGCCGATTACCAGGCCACCCAGCAGGACCTGAGCCAGGGCATGAGCCTGGCGGCGATTCAGGCGGCGGGGGTGGGCCCCAGCCAGTTCAACCTCACCACCGGCAACCCCGTCACCGGCGTCAACCGCCTGGACGGCGCGCTCTATCTCCAGGACACCTGGAAGGTGCGCCCCAACCTGACGGCCAACTACGGGCTGCGCTTCGAGTCCGAAAACGTCATCAGCGACCACGCCGACTGGGCGCCGCGCGTGGGGCTGGCCTGGGGCCTGGGACGCGGTGCCAACACCAAAACCGTGGTGCGCGCCGGGTTCGGCATCTTCTACGAGCGCCTGGACGACGACCAGATGATCGTCGCCGCGCGCCTGAACGGCACCAACCAGCTCAGCTACGTGGTGCGCAACCCGGACTTTTTCCCCAACATTCCGCCCCTCGCCGTGCTCGCCGCCGCCGGCTCGAGCGCGCCCACGACCTACCTGATCTCGCCCAACCTGCGCTCGCCCTACGCCCTGGAAACGGCGGTGAGCGTCGAGCACCAGGCGGCGCGCGACGTCACCTTCTCGGTCACTTACCTCAACTCGCGCGGCGAGCACCGCTTCCTGACCAACGACGTGAACGCGCCGCTGCCCGGCACCTACAACCCCCTCGATCCCACCAGCGGCGTGCGCCCGCTGCCGGCCGCCGGAAATATCTACGAGTACCAGTCCAACGGCATCTTCCGCCAGACGCAGTTGATCACCAATTTCAACGTGCGCCGCGGATTCGCAACCCTTTTCGGCTACTACGTCTTCAATGACGCGCACAGCGACACGGGAGGCGTGGACAGTTTCCCCGCCGATCCCTGGAACCTGATGGCCGATTACGGCCGCGCGCGCTACGACGTCCGCCACCGGATGTTTCTGGGCGGCAGCCTGGCGCTGCCCTGGGGGATTGAGCTCGACCCCATGCTGGTGGCGCGCTCCGGGTGGCCCTTCAGCATCACCCTGGGCGAAGACCTCTACGGCACGGGCATCCACAACGGACGGCCCGCCTACGCCACCGCCTCGACGCCCGCCGCCGACCAGGTGGAGACGCCTTACGGGAACTTCAACATCAATCCCGGCCCCGGCGACACGCTCATTCCGCCTTACACCGAAACCGGGCCGGGCGCCTGGGCGCTCAACCTGCGCGCCAGCTTCACCCTGGGCTTCGGCGCCCTCACCCAGGAAACCCACGCCGCCGCAGGCCTCGGCCGCCACCATCACCACCACCGCGGCGGGTTGGGACATCGCGGGTTGACCGGCGGAGGAGCCAAGATCGGCCGCGCCGGAACCGACCGGCGCTACGCCCTCACCTTCAGTGTCTCCGCGCACAACCTCCTCAACAACGTCAGCCTTTGGCAGCCGGTCGGCAACCTCAACTCGCCGCTCTTCGGGCAGTCGCTGCAACTCACCGGCCGGCCTTACACCAGCGAGGGCGGCGCCAACCGCCGCGTCAACATGCGCATTTCGCTGGAATTCTAAAGACCGCGGGGACAATTTCTGAGGAAGAACCACAAGGGGACACGGGGAGGGGCTACTCTTCTTCGGCGTCGCGCCAGATGGCGTCGAATTCCTCGCGGTGGATCTCGATCAGCTTGGGATCGTGAAGGACCAGAAGGTTTTCGTAGTTCTTCTCTTCCGAAGCCGCGGTCCAGTTGTAGCTTCCGGTAAGCAGGACGCTGTCGTCGAGGAGCACGAACTTGTGGTGCATCTTGGAACCTTCGCCCTCGCGCCCGCAAATGTGGCGGAAAGGGAAGTGAATCCTGGAGAGCAATTCCTGGGTGCCGTTCCCTTCTTCGTACTTGCCGCGGTCGGTCACCAGGCGGACGCGCACGCCGTCCAGGCAGGCGTCGTTGAGCGCCTGGGCCAGGCGCGGGTTGGTGAAGCGATAGAGCGCCGCGTCAATGGAGTGCCGCGCCCCGCGCAGCAGGGTTTCGATGGCGTCGGCAATCGAGCGGGTGCGCGTGAATAGCGCGTCCGCGGTCAGGGTGTCGTGAGCAGTGCTCATGGATAGACGGGGGCCTCCCTTACCAAATTCATCCGCAAAGACTTGACGGTTTAACCCTGCGCGAGCAGCGGAATTCGAAAACCCCGCAGCGCCCGCTTCTTCTCGAAGACTTGCCCGGCGACGGCAAAACCGCTGGCGGTTTGCCGAAACCGGCTCCGCAGGCTGGCGAGGCACGCGCGAGCCTCCAGCACCGCGTCATCCAGCAGTATAATGCTCACAAATTAAATTTCAATAACAAATCTGTGAAAATCCGGTTAATACCCCTCCGCGCCGCCGCGTGGCTACTTCAACTGCACGCGCAGGGATTTCCGGTCCGGCAGCAGGTCCACCTTGTCTTCCCGCGCCAGCCAGCCCACGGCCAGAACCGGCAGCTCGCCGTGTCCGTTCAGCTGCCTTCTCAGTCGCGCCAGACTCTGCGGACCGTCCTGTTGAAGAAGCTGCCACACCTCGCCGGCGGTGTGGCCGATTTGATCTTTGATTTCCATGACGCCGTTTCCTCCTGGACCAAGAGTGAACGAAACAGACGCAGTTTGCGCTCGGAGCGTAAAACCGCGATGAACCTTCGGTTCCTCACGCGAACGGTTGCCGGAGCATAGGGGCCCCATCATGCCGCCCGGCAGGCGAGAGGCAGCGGCGTGGCGCCCGCCTGGTGCCTGCTGCGCGGGCAGCGTGCAGTTTAGCCAGTGAGGGTCACTTCGCACACTCATCGATTTTGGCCTGCACGGAAAAAGGCCGCTTGGCGGGTTCCTATCTGCTTGCAAGACAAAGAGATGGTCTGGCCACGGGGGCTCGAATTTTCCCCCGCCTGGGGGCGGGAATCCGCCCAAAAAGCGCAATTTGCCACAATTCCCCGCCCTGAAGTTTCGAACCTCAGTGACAATTGGTCATGCCAACCGCAACATATTATGGAACTTAATTGCCTGTGGACAGATTGTCTAAAATCCTCCGTTTTGGAGAGGTGAGTGCTTTATTTCAACTTCTTATGGGGGCTGTAAAGCAGGAGCGACCCTTGACAAGCGAACTCGTGGTAATCGGTCTGAATCACCGTACCTCGCCCGTAGACGTCCGTGAGCGCTACTGGGTGAGTGAAGGGCGGCTGTTCGCCTCGCTGCAGCAGCTGCGGCAGGCACGCGGCATCGCCGAGGTGGTGATCCTGACCACCTGCAACCGCACGGAATTCATCTTCTGGGCCAGCGACTTCGAGCAAGCCCGCCAGTCGCTCATCGCTCTGCTGAAAGCGGAGTTCAAGTTCCAGGACGCGGAGTGGAAGCATTTCTACCGCCTGGAAGGCGAAGAAGCGCTGGTGCATGTTTTCCGCGTCGCCTCCAGTCTGGATTCGCTGGTCGTGGGCGAGCCGCATATCGTCGGGCAGGTGAAGTCGGCGTGGCAGAAGGCTCAGCAGGCGGGCGCCACCGGCCGCTATCTGGACGCGGTCTTCCAAAAGGCCCTGGGGGTTTCCAAGCGCGTGCGCAGCCACACCGCCATCGGCTCGGCGGCGGTTTCAGTTCCCTACGCGGCGGTGGAGCTGGCGCGGCAGGTCTACGGCCAGCTGGACGGGCGCAAGGTTCTGGTTCTGGGCGCAGGCAAGATGGGCGAGCTCTCGGCGCGCTACCTGGCCGCCAACGGCGCCAGCACGCTGTTCGTCGCCAACCGCACCTACGAACACGCGCAGGATTTGGCCTGCAAGGTGGAGGGCGTGGCGGTACCCTTCGAGGAGCGCTGGGCGCACCTGGCGGAGGCGGACATCATCATCAGCTCCACCGGCTGCCCGCACGTGATCCTGAGCCGCGAGGATGCGGAACGGATTCAGCGCGAGCGCGGCGGCAGGCCATCACTGGTGATTGACATCGCCGTGCCCCGTGACGTTGACCCCAGCGTACGCGAAGTGCCGGGCATGCTCCTTTACAACATCGACGACCTGGAGAAGGCAGTTGAACACAACCTGAGCGAGCGCCGGGCAGCGGCGGAGGAAGCCGACGGCATCGTGGCCGAAGAGGCCGAGCGCTTTCGCGGCCGGCTGGCGGCGCAGCGTGTCGTGCCCACGCTGGTGGCCCTGCACGAGCGCCTGGAGGAGATTCGCCGCCAGGAGCTGGACCGCTACCGCCGTGTGCTGGGAGAGCTCTCCCCGCTCCAGGAACAGACTTTGGAAGAGCTCACCTCCCGCACCGTGGAGCGCATTGCCGAGGTGCTGGGGCGTGAGTTGCGCCAGACCCGCGAGGCGCCGGAACAAGACCGGCTGACCGACGCGGTACGACGGTTGTTTAAGATTTCCCCCGCTGCGCAGGCGATTCAGGGCCGCGCCAACTGAAAACCGGAGTTTGCAATGCCGCCGGAGCCGCGACGAGACACTGCCGCGAACGCCAACTGGACGAGCCGCGAGGCTTACTTGCTGGCGGTGGTTTGCGCACTGGTAGGACTGGCGGTGGGCTATATGCTGCACAGCCCCGCCGCGCCCACGCCGGTGAACGCCCCGGCCGGCGCTCCCGCGGGCGGTCCGGCCGCCGCCGCTCCGGGCTCAGTCACGCTGCCGGGCGGCGATTTGAACTCCGCAGTCGCGCCCCTCGAGGCCGCCCTGCGCACCGAACCGCACAATGCCGACCTGCTTATCCAGCTCGGCAACACCTACTACGATCATCGCTCTTACACCCAGGCGATTGACGCCTACCAGCGCGCTCTGCGCGAGCGGCCGGGCGACGTCAACGTGCGCACCGACCTGGGCACCGCTTACTGGTACTCAGGGCATCCTCGCGAAGCGGTGGCCGCGTACCAGAAATCGCTTACCATCGATCCCAAGCACGCCCAGACGCTTTTCAACCTGGGAATCGTCTACGACCAGGGGCTGAAGGACCACGCGCGCGCCGTGGCGACTTGGGAAAAGCTGCTGAAGCTCTATCCGCAGCATCCCGACAAGGCACGGATTCTGGCGCTCATCGAGACCGCCAAACAAGGCCGCTGAAACTGCCATGGACGGACAAGCGATTTCGCACCTCCTTCAAGAACACGCCCGGGCGCGCCGCCTGACGCTCGATCTGGAAGCGCTGCTGGAAGGCTTGGCGCAGGACCCGCAGTGGACGCCCGCGCACGCCCGTGTTTTCGAAGAGATCCGCTGCGGCTTGGCCCGCGATCTCTGCCGGCTGGTTCGCAAGGAAAAGGAACTGCTTTACCCGCTGCTCGAGCCGCACTTCGAGCGCGACTCGGGCCCGCTCGCCAACCTGCGCGCCGAGCACGCGCTGTTGAGT
>JBJKQV010000305.1:0-5033 GCA_046704985.1 Terriglobia bacterium | reverse complement strand
GGGCGTGTCGATCACCCGATCCTCTCCGAACTTCTCCTGCATCCCCGCCGTCACCTTGAAGGCGCCGCCGAACGCGCCGATATCTTCGCCCATCAGGAAGACCGACGGGTCGCGCTCCAACTCTTCCCAGATGCCCTGGCGAATTGCTTCAAGAAAAGTCAGCGTGGGCATGTGTTCATTCGTAAATCAGCGTCCCGCTCCCTCGGGACCAGTAGGCGGTAGGCAGCGGCGGTAGGCAGTCGAGCCAAGTGTAACCACCTCTGTTTCGTTCTCGCCGCCTACTTCCTACTTCCTACTTCCTACTTCCTACTTCCACTCCCTTTCTCAGGCCCAAACGCTCCGCGCCGCGCCTTCGGGCGGCGGGAAGGGGCTCGAGTCGGCAAACTCCACGTCGGCGCGGATTTCATCTTCGATGCGCTTCTCGATCGCTGCCTTTTCCTGGGCGGTCATCAGACGTTTGGAAGCCAGATGCTTTTCAAAGCGCGTGATGGGGTCTTTCTTTTTCCACGCCTCCAGCATCTTGGCGGGGACGTAGCGGGCGTCGTCGTGCTCGGCGTGGCCCTTCATGCGCATGGTCTTGCACTCCAAAAAGAACGGCCCTTCGCCGCGGCGGGCACGGGCCACGGCGGCGCGGGCGGCGGTGTAAACCTTCAACACGTCGTTGCCGTCCACGATCCCGGTTCGAAGGCCGTAGGCCTTGCCGCGCTCGGCCAGGGTGCGGATGGCCATCTGCTTTTCGGTGGGGGTGGAGTAAGCCCAGCCGTTGTTTTCGGCGACGATGAGCAGGGGCAATTTCTGCACGGCGGCGAAGTTGAGCCCTTCCTGGCAGGCGCCGGTGCTCAGGGCGCCGTCGCCGACGTAGGTGACCGCCACGCGCGGCTCGCGGCGCAGGCGGGCCGCCAGCGCCACGCCCGCCATCACGTTCACGCCCTCGCCCAGCATGCTGACCGGAGCCACCACGCCACGCTCCAAGTCGCCGAAGTGGGTGTTGGCGTCGCGCCCGCCGGTGGGGCTGTCCTTGCGCGCCATGTACTGAAGAAAGAAATCGCGAGGCCGGTAGCCGCGCACCAGCATCGTGCCGCCGTTGCGGATCATGGGCCCCACGAAGTCCTGCGGCTCCAGGGCGTAGGCGGTACCCACCGAAATGGCTTCCTGGCCCCGGCCCGAATAGACGCCTCCCACCACCTTGCCCTGCCGGTAGAGATGGGTGAGCTGCTCCTCGACGCGGCGCGTCAGGAGCATGTAGTAATAAAGCTCGTGGTGTTGCGCCCGAGTCAACATGGGGGAAAAAGTCTGCCCTTCGCAGTCCAGACTCGAAACCTTCGAAGCCCGCCCAAAAGCCCGCCGCGAGACGAAGCGACGAACCTCCCGCGTTCCCTACACGGGATTCTCAGCCGCCAGCGGCTGGCTCTTGACCATTTTCAGACCGAAAACCTCGCCGAAATGCTCGATCACGCGCTCGATGACGGTTTCCATCTCCACGCGATGCCCCAAGAGCCTTTCGAGCGACGTGGCAGTCTTGCCCGCCAAGCCGCAGGGAATGATCCAATCGAAATAGCCGAGGTCGGTATTGACGTTGAGCGCGAAGCCGTGGGAGGTGACCCAGCGCGACACGTGCACGCCCATGGCCACCAGCTTGGCGTTGCCCACCCAGGCGCCCGGCGCGCCCTCCAGCCGCCCGGCGCGCACTCCGAAATCCGCCGCCACGGCGATGGAGACTTCCTCCAGCATGCGCATGTACCACGCCAGGTCGCGGCGATGCTGGGTGAGATCGAGAATGGGGTAGCCGACCAGCTGCCCGGGGCCGTGGTAAGTGATGTCTCCGCCGCGGTCGGTTTCGAAGACTTGCGCTTTAAGCATCCGCAGTTGGTCGGCGGGCGCCAGCATGTTCTCGCGCTTGGCGTTGCGCCCCAGGGTGTAAACGTGCGGATGCTCGAGCAGCAGCAGGGTGTCGGGAATTTCCCCCGCCCGGCGCTGCTTTACCCGCCGGAGTTGCAAATCCAATCCCTCCGCGTATTCCACCCGGCCGAATTGTTCGACGTGGCAGAGCATGGGAAAGGGTGCTGGGTGCCGGGGACCGGGGTCTGCGTCTCAGCTCACTTCCCGATGGCGGCAACCGTGCTGCGGCTGCGTGGCCTTCATCCCCAGTCCCGAGCCCCTAGATGTGAATGGACATCCCCTCCACGCCCTCGGCGGCTTCCAGAAGCGCCTCGCTGAGCGTGGGGTGAGGATGAATGGTGTGCGCGAAGTCGTCCACGGTGGCCTCCAGGCGCATGGCGGTGACGGCTTCGGCGATCATTTCGGTAACGCGCGGCCCGACCATGTGCACGCCCAGGATCTCGCCGTACTTCGGGTTGCTGACGATTTTGATAAAGCCCTCGCGCGCTCCCAGGATGGCGGCCTTGCTGTTGGCCGCAAACGGAAACTTGCCGATCTTCACCTGGTGCCCGGCCTCGCGCGCGCGCTTCTCCGTCAGGCCCACGCTGGCCACTTCCGGCTCCGTGTAGGTGCAGTTGGGCACCTGCTGGTAATTGATGGGCTCGATGGGCTTGCCCGCCGCGTGGCTGACGGCGACGATGCC
This sequence comes from Terriglobia bacterium, assembly GCA_046704985.1. Lineage (GTDB taxonomy): Bacteria > Acidobacteriota > Terriglobia > UBA7540 > UBA7540 > JBJKQV01. Next base: position 2,452 of record JBJKQV010000305.1, on the reverse strand, counting down.
TTCCATCTCCGCCACGTGGGCGAGCAAGGGGCTCGCGGCCACGATGTCGCCGATGGCGTAGAGTCCCGGCTCATCGGTCTGCATGTGGCCGTTGGTCTTCACGAACCCGCGCTCCAGGCGCGCGTGCGTCTTCTCCAGACCGACGTTCTGGGTGTTGGGCGCGCGGCCCACCGCCACCAGGCACTTCTCCGCTTCCAACTTCTGCGTCTTGCCGTCCGCGGAGGTGAAATCGATCGTCACGCCTTTGTCCGATTTGGCCACCTTCTGTACCTTGGCGCCCAGGTGCAGGGCGATGCCCTGCTTCTTGAAGGATTTTTCCAATTCCGCCGAAACCTCTTCGTCCTCGAGCGGCACGGCGTGGGGAAGCATTTCCAGGATGGTGACCTTGGTGCCGAAGCGATGGAAAATGGAGGCGAATTCCACGCCCACCGCCCCCGCGCCGATCACCACCAGCGACTTGGGAAGCTCCTTCAGCGCCAGAATTTCGATATTGCTGAGGATGGTTTTGCCGTCCGCTTCCAGGCCGGGAAGCATCTTGGCTTCCGAGCCGGTGGCGAGAATGATGTTGCGGGCGGCGATCTTTTGCGTCTGGTTCTTGGCGTCGGTGACGCTCAGCCGCCCGGGGCCCTCCAGGCGCGCCGTGCCCGCCAGGGTCTGGACCTTGTTCTTCTTCAGCAGAAAGGCGACGCCCTTGGTCAGCTTGGTGACAATCTGCTGCTTGCGCGCCTGCAAGGCGGGCCAGTCGACCGAAAAGCCCTTGACGTCGAAGCCCAACTCCTTGGCGTGCGCGAAATAATCCTGCAGGTCGGCGCCGAAAAGCAGCGCCTTGGTGGGGATGCAGCCCACGTTCAGGCAGGTGCCGCCGAATTGCTCGCGTTTCTCGACCAGGGCGGTCTTCAGCCCCAATTGCCCGGCGCGAATCGCCGCCACGTAACCGCCCGGTCCGGCACCGATAACCACCACGTCAAATTGAGAAGTTTCCGCCACTTCCACACCTCCGCTGGATTGCGCCCTTGCCTGCCCGCGCCTGAATGCGTGAAGCCCCATCTTACATTATGAAAATCGGAGGGACAAGCCGCTCGCGCCCCGACGGGGAAGCCGGGGCCATGCGGCAGGCGGGAAGTCTCAAAAGCTCAAGCCGAGGCTTGCACGCTCTCCGAGCGCGGGGCGGCGGCGGGAGGCGTGAAGCCCTCCGGCAAATCGCCGTTGTCGGCGCGGAAGAATTGGAGGTAATGCGGCTTGACGGACGCGATGAGCTCCTTGCGGGTTTTGATGCGCAGGGGTTTGCCCAGGTAGATCTTGCCCAGGCGCGCCATCCATTTTTCCGGCAGCAGGCCGGCGAACAGAAATAGCGGCCAGGTGAAATTGGGGCCGTTGGAGCGCCGCAGGCGGTAGACCCAGGTGACGAGCGCGCCCAACCGCCAGGCGAGCGGGCCCCACCAGGCGTAGTTGCCCGGCCGCAGGTTCATCTTCCAGCACTTCATGATGAGCTGCCACTGCAGGCGTGAGAGGTTCTTGGTCTGGGTGACGCCCACCTGGTTTTCCATGCGCGTGTCGTGCAGGGGCGTGAAGACGGAAGGCACCAGGAAGCCGAACAGCTTGCGGCGCTCCATCTCGTAGATCAGGTCGAGGGTTTCCTTCACGTCCTCGTCGGTCTCGCCGGGATTGCCCACCATCAGGGTGAGCATGGGGAACCAGTTGTTCTCGTTGGCGATGCGCAGGCCTTCCAGCATGACGCTCGGCCAGTCTTCGATGCGGAAGGGCACGCCCTTGGAGGGCATGATCTTCTTGGCCATGCGCACCGAGCCGGTTTCCATGCCAATCAGCGGTACCAGGGCTTTGTTGCGCGGGTGGTGGGAAACCACCGGAATATGCATGGGGCTTTTTTCCAGCAGCACGTCGGTGAGCTGCCGGATCATCTCCGGGTCGACGACGAAAGGCGCCATGGTGGCGTGGCTGAGCACGTGCTGCTCGACGCCGGGCGTATCGACGATTTCCCGGTAGAGGTCCACCAGCGCTTCGCGGTTGGGGAAGAAGAAAGGCGTCCCGGTCTTCACCTGCCCCCAGATGAACATGTCTTCGGTGGCCAGCGAGATCTGCTTGTTGCCGAAGCGCACGTTGGAGCGCACCGACGCCATGATCTTGTCCTTGGGGAGGTCGATCTGGGGGTTGAGGTCGGGGACGCAAAACTGGCAGCGGCGCCCGCAGCCGGTCGTCATCTCCACCACTCCGAACGTAGTGCGCTTGTCAGGGAAGAGGATGTCGTCGCGCTGGGCGGGGTGGGCGACGTTCACCTCGCGCGGCAGCTCTTCGCCGCGGATGGCCTGATGGAACAGCTTCAGAGCTTCGGTGGATTCGCTGCGGCCGTCCACCACGCAGTCCACGCCCAGCTCCTCAAAGGTGTTGGTGTGGGTAATCTGCCAGCCGCCCGAGCCGCCTACCACCACCTTGA
>JBJKQV010000304.1:0-3449 GCA_046704985.1 Terriglobia bacterium | reverse complement strand
TAACTGACCGCACTCTCTGCGCTCATGAAGAAGTCCCGGTCGGTGTCGCGGGAGTTCTTGTCCAACGGTTGTCCGGTGTGGTGCGCCAGGATCTTGTTCAGGCGCTCGCGCGTCTGCAGGATTTCCTTGGCGTGGATCTCGATATCGGACGCCTGCCCCTGAAAGCCCCCGAGGGGCTGGTGGACCATCACCCGCGAATGCGGCAAGGCGAAGCGCTTGCCGTTGGCGCCCGCGGCCAGCAGCACGGCTCCCATGCTCGCGGCCTGGCCCAGGCACATCGTGGAGATGTCCGGCTTGACGAACTGCATGGTGTCGTAAACCGACAGCCCTGCCGACACCACACCGCCCGGGGAATTGATGTAGAGATGGATGTCCTTGTCCGGGTTCTCCGATTCCAGAAACAGCATCTGCGCCACGACCAGGTTGGCCGTGTGGTCCTCGATCGGCCCGATGATAAAGATCACCCGCTCCTTGAGCAGGCGCGAGTAAATGTCGTACGCACGCTCACCGCGCGGCGTCTGCTCCACCACCATCGGGATGAGCTGGGAGATGGTCGGCTCGTTTGCGTGATCGTGGTCAGTCATAACGATTTCCCCGTGCAAGCTTAGGCACGCTATTGGGTGGGCTCGGCTTCGTCCGCCGGCTTCATGAGCTCATCAAAGCTCTTGCTCACGGGCTTGCGCTCCACGTCCTCCAGCAGGGCATCCACCACCTGCTCTTCCATGGCCATGGCCTCCACGCCTTGCAGCAGCTGAGGGTTGGAGCGGTAATACTGAATCACCTGTTCGGGTTCGCTGTAGCCCGAGGCAAGCTCGTTAAGCATCTCGTCGACGCGGGTGGAATCGAGCTTAATGCCGCGCTCTTTGATGATCTCGGCGATGAGCAGGCCCAGCGTAACACGGCGTTTGGCGGCCTCTTCAAACAAATTGTCGGGCATGAGCTCGCGCAGCCGCTGAGGGTCGCGTTGTCCCTGGGGCAGACGTTGTGCCGCCTCGCCCCGCATGCGCTCGATCTCCTGGCTCACCAGGCTTTGGGGCACATCCAGGGGGTTGGCCTTGTAGAGCGCATCGAGAACCTGCTGCTTCACCTGACTGCGCACCGCCTTGTCGCGTTCCCCTTCGAGAGATTCGCGCACCTTCTGGCGCAACGCTTCTTCGCCGCCCTCCTCGACGCCCAGCGTTTGCAGAAACTCCTCGTCGATCGCGGGCAGCTTGGGGGCTTCGACGGTTTTCACGGTGACCTGGAACTCCGCGCGCTGCCCCTTGAGCTCGTCGGCCGGATAATCCTCCGGGAAATTGACCTCGACGCTGAAGGATTCATCCGCCTGGTGGCCCTTGAGCGCCTGTTCCATCTCGTCCAGGAAGCGCCCGGAGCCGATTTCCACCGGCACATCCTCGCCGCTGTTGCCCTCAAACGGCTCGCCGTCGATGAGCCCTTCGAAGTCGATGGTCACGCGGTCGCCATCCTCGGCGGGGCGCTCGACCGGTTCGAAGGTCTGGTGCTGCTTGCGAATACGCTCGATGGTCCGGTCCACGTCGGCGTCTTCTACGCTAACGTCAGGCTCCTCGATCACCTGCCCGCTCAGCCCGTTGACCTGGACTTCGGGGTAGACTTCAAAGGTGGCCACGTATGCCAGATCGGTCCCTGGCGCCTGCTGCTCCAACTCGATTTGCGGCTGACCCGCCGGATTGAGCTCGGCCTCGCCCAGCGCCTCCGTGTAGGTCGACTGAAGCAGCTCACTGAGCACTTCCTGGCGCGCTTGCTGCCCGTATCGCTGGTAGAGGACCTTCATGGGCACTTTGCCGGGACGGAAGCCGGGCACCTTGGCGTGGCGGCCAACACGCTTGATCTTCTCCGCCACTGCGTCCTCGACGCGCTGCGACGGGACCTGCACCCGCATGCGGCGCTCGAGTCCACCCGGATTCTCCACTGACACTTCCATCCGCTCACCTCTCTCGATGCGGCTCAAAAAAACACCCCCCGACGCCCGATCAGGCAGCGGGGGTCTTAACGCCCGCCGCGCGTTGCCGAGGACGCTCGAACGCCCTCGTGACACGGCCCGGCGCGCCTTAACCTAATTTGGTGCGAAAGGAGAGACTCGAACTCTCACGGGATTACCCCACTGGCACCTAAAGCCAGCGCGTCTACCAATTCCGCCACTTTCGCATGCCTCCCGGGGGCGCCGGCACGCTGCCGGCCACCCTCAGCGCAACTCGTTATTATACAAACGCGCGAAACGCAAGCCTAGCCCGGGCCGCCCTGTGGCGAGCGGCTCCGGCACCCCGGCTGGATACCCATGGCCCACAAATCCGCTCGACGCGCGCGCCTATGCCAGCGCGAACGCCCCGTATCCCGTGTCCCGAAGGGCACTGCTACACCGCCGGTGGAGTCGGGTCAGACAGCCGTTTCCGCACGCTCGATGCAGGCGCGCACGCGCGCCGTCAGGCGCCCGAACGGTGCCTTGCGCCGGCACGGCGCCTCCAGGGCCTGTTGCACGAATCCCCATGCGCGCTCCGGGCCTCCCAACGTCGGAATATCGTTGGTTTGGGTGATGGACAGGGCATATGTGGTTGCCAGCGCCCAGGTCAGCTGCCCGTTCAGGGACTTGAGCGCCGCAGCGATATTGGTCACGGGAGGGAAACGCTCATGCCGCTTGGCTGAATCGACGCCGATACCGTGGACGAACATATACACGGCCCCGCCGACGCAGTAGGCATTCTCGCCCATGCCGGCGCCGCCCTGCTCTTCGCGCACGGAACTGTCCGAGATGGGGCAGGCGCCGGGATACGCCAGGCGGATGAGCTCGCCAGTGGAATAGCTTGGCCGAGGAATAGCCATGTTGACCTCCTGTACGGCACGTAATGCACGTGTCTGTTTGACGATGGCTGACGAGCGGAAGTTCACGGCCGCGGCTCACGCGACCAGCCGCAGGGGCATGAGCGCGTCGCCGCCGCGCACGTTCAGCCTGCGTTCAGTTTGCTACAGCTATCTTGTCATTCAAAGGCTTCGTGACAGGCTCGGCGCGCTGCCCCATGCGCGCCCCAACCGGGAGGACGAGACGATGAAAAAGCTGCTGATCGGCGCCGCCATCGCCACATCGCTGGCGCTGGCGGTGGTGCCCGCGGCCGAGGCACACGACCATGATTTCGCCGCCGCGGCCGTGGGGTTCGCTCTGGGTGCGGTGCTTGCCCCGCCGGGCGTCGTCTACGGCGGACCACCCGCGGTTGTCTACACTTATCCGCCGGCACCCGCCTACTACGGCGGCTATGCCGTGCCCGCGCCGGGCATCTATATTCGCGATGACGACCGGGACTGGGGCTGGCGTCACCGCCGCTACCGCGCCAGGCATTGGCGCCACGATCGCGACCACCGCTGGCATCGCGGGCACCGTCGCGACTGGGATCGCCGGTGAGCCCGGTCACCTCCGAGACAAGCGTGCAAGGTACGGG
>JBJKQV010000303.1:0-3254 GCA_046704985.1 Terriglobia bacterium | reverse complement strand
GCTCCAGGGGAAAAATCCTCCCAGATAAACCGGGAGGTAGTAGAAAAGTCCGCCCGGGCGATGCGCCTGGCCGCTCGCGAAGCGCTCCAAACTCTCGAACAGGAAGACGTAGCGCGGGAAATCCGGGAAGCGCCAGGTGACCGCCAGGAACCAGGGCAGAACGATCGCCAGGAAAACGGCTGATCCCAGCACCCAGCGCAGGCGCTTCAGGCGCAGCCCGCGGGGGCGGAAAAGGCGAAAGACCAGAATGGAAAGCAGCGGAATCAGGAAACCGACGGGGCCTTTGGTGAGCGTGGCCACGCCCAGGACGGCGAAGAAGGCAACGTCGAGCCAGGGGCGGCGAAAGTTTTCATCGCTCGCCACCCAGAAGATGAGCATCGCCAAGGTCATCAGAAACGTCAGGGTCATGTCGAAAATGACGATGCGGGCATAGAGAAAGAAGAGAGGAGCGGTGGCCAAGATCAGTCCGGCGCGAAAGGCCGTGCGCTCATCGAAGAGGCGCCGCGCCAGCAGCCAGACCACGAGCACCGTGCCCAGCGCGGCCAGGGCGGAAGGCAGGCGCGCCGCCGCCTCGGAAAGTCCCAGCGCCCGGAACGACCCCGCGACCATCCAGAAGAAGACCACCGGCTTGTCGAGGTAAGGGAGAGAGTTGAAGTGCGGGACGAGCCAGTGGCCGGTGGCGAGCATCTCGCGCGCCACCTCAGCGTTGCGCCCCTCGTCGGGCTCGAGCAGCGGTAGGCGCCCCAGCCCCAGGAAGAACATCCCCGCCGACACTACCAGCAACCCCAGAAGATAACCCCGGGGGAAACTGGAAGGAGTTGACTGGTTCGCGGGTTCGCTCAATTCGGTTCGCGGCCGCTCATCGCTCGGTGGGTGATTCCACCAGCGAAGCAGATTCCGGGCGTTCGTTTCGGGCGCCGGCGGCCGGGCGCGGCGCGGAAGCGGGCTCCACGGCTTCGAGCAGAGGCTCGAAGTCGAGCCGGTTACGCTGCATCCAGCGCACCGCCCAAACGTCGCTCAAACCTTTGACCAACCGCCCCCAGGTGCCGTACTTGGTCCGGCCGGCGCTGCGCGGACGATGGCCGACGCTCAGTTGAGTGACCCGGCAGCCGCGCATCTTCAGCAGCGTGGGCAGAAAGCGGTGCATGCCGCGGTAAAGCTCCAGATGCTGCACGCAGGCGCGTCGGTAGGCCTTGAGCGTGCAGCCGGTGTCCACAATGCTGTCGCCGGTGACCCAGTTGCGGAAAGCGTTGGCGATGCGCGAGGAGAAGCGCTTCCAGGGCCCGTCGCGGCGGCGCGCGCGCACCCCGCAGACCACGTCCCAATCCTCGAGCTCGGCCACCAGGCGGGGAATGTCGGCGGGGTCATTCTGCAGGTCGCCGTCCAGCGTAACCACCGCGTCGCCCTGCGCGAGGCGGAAGCCCGCCGCCATCGCCGCCGTCTGCCCGCAATTGCGCCGGAAACGGTAAATGCGCACCCGCGGGTCGGCTTCCTGAGCCTTCTGGAGGGCCGGCAAGGTTCCGTCCGTGCTGCCGTCGTCCACAAAGAGCATCTCGACGCGCCCCGGCCAGGCCTCCAGCGCCGCGGACAACTGCGCCACCAGCGGGGCGACGTTTTCCGCCTCGTTGAACATCGGAACCACGATGCTGAGAGAGCGCATGAACGATCCCACGCCCGCCTGGCCAAGCGCTCCGGGCTGCCGACAGCCGGCCCACGCACGGGCGAAAACTTTCCTCGGGCGCTTATTCTAGCACGCTCCGGCAGGCCTCCCGGCAAATAGTCGTTTTCTGCGGTGGGTGGACAGCCCCGGCCCCCTTTGGATACCATAGGCAGACGGCCGGTTGAGGCATCTCGCGCTCCGGACGCCGAATCCAAGCATTGAGGACCAGGGATACCGCTGCCGGGAGGCCGAAGATGAAGAAGCCGTCGCTTCGATTTGCCGTTGCTCTGTTGGGTGTCTCCGTGCTGCTCAGCGCCTGCGGGATGCTCAAGACCCAGCACGCCCCCGACGACCAGGCCATTACTTCCAGCATCCAGGCCAAGCTCTTTCAGGATCCGGTCCTGAAGACCCGCGACATCCACGTGACCACCCAGAAAGGCGTGGTGGTTCTGAACGGAGTCGTCAACTCCGACCAGGAAAAGGCGGAAGTGGAGCGCCTGGCCAGTACGGCCCCCGGGGTTACCCAGGTGATCGACCAGATGAGCGTCACCCCAACGGCCGCCGCCGCGGCCGCTCCTCCTCCTGCCCCGCCGGTCGAGCCGTCTCCCGTACCCCAGCGCGCCCCGGAGCGCAAGGCGCGCCGTGAGCGCGCCCCGGCGCCCGCGCGGCACACCGAGCAATACGAGGCGGCGCCCAAACCCGCACCTACCGAAACCGCTTCCGCAGCTCCCGCGCCTGCGCCTGACGCCGCCCCAACCGCGCCGCCTGAAGAGACCCCTGCTCCTCCCCCCGCTCCCGAAGAGCCTCCGCCGCCTCAACCCGTCACCCTGCCGGCCGGCACGGTCATTACCGTGCGCACGATCGACCCAATCGATTCCGAGCACAGCACACCGGGCGAGGTCTTTCGGGCCAGCGTGGCGGCGCCGGTGGTGGTGGGCAGCAGCGTCATTATCCCCCAGGGCTCCGACGCGCGCCTGCAACTGGTCTCGAGCGCCAGCGCAGGGCGCCTGAAGGGACGCTCGGAAGTACAAGTGGAACTCGTCTCGCTGAGCGTCGACGGTACGTCGCATCCGGTGCGTAGCTCCGTCTATGAGAAGGTGGGAGCTTCGCGCGGCAAGACGACCGCAGAAAGAGTGGGGGCCGGTGCGGTGGTGGGGGCGCTGATCGGCGCGCTCGCCGGGCACGGCAAAGGCGCCGCGGTGGGCGCCGCCATCGGTGCCGGCGCGGGCACAGGCGTGCAGGCCGCCACCCACGGCCAACAGGTGCGCATCCCTTCCGAAACCAAGATCGACTTCAAGCTGAAGGGGCCGCTTACCCTGACGCTGTAAGATTGCTTCCGGAGGTCCCCAAGGACCGGGGCCCAGGCGGGAGGAGTTGCACTTCCCTGACCTTCCAGGTTAGATATCAGGCTTAAGACGAGCTTTTTCCGGGCGGGCGCCTGCGGAACATGGCGCCGCGGAGGGCTCGGCAACAGCGCCTTCATTCCGGCATCATCAACGAGGACCCGTCAGAATCCTGCGGGGGGCCAGCCCGCACGCCGGCCGGTGCGGACCCGGGTCCGCCCGCCCACGGTGCGCTGCGCTCTGCCCCCTGG
>JBJKQV010000302.1:0-7902 GCA_046704985.1 Terriglobia bacterium | reverse complement strand
GTCGAGCACCCGCACGCGCTCGCCGCGCCTCAGCAACTCGTCCACAAGGTTCGAACCGATGAATCCCGCCCCCCCCGTAATAAGAAAGAACGCCATTCTTTTTCTCCCCAATTAGTGAAACTCCAGCTTAACACGACCACGGCGGGGGCGCCTAACGTCCCCCGCTGGCGCGGCCCAGAAAGGGCCGAGCACGCGGCGTTTTAAAATTGCTTACCGCCCCCCCTACCCCGCATAATGGGGGCATCCCGACGTTGCGAAGCGAGGACGAAAGATGTCGATCTGGAAGCTGCTGGGGCAGGACAAACACAAGATCATCGGCCAAGCTCCCCCCGCCGAAACCGAGACCGTGCGCAAGATCGTGGACGCGCTGGAGGGCATGGACCCGGCGCGGGCGCGCTACATCGCCGCCTTCGCTTACCTCCTGAGCCGCGTCGCCTACGCCGACCGCAACATCACGGCGGCGGAAACCCACGAGATGGAGCAGATCGTTATGGAGCGCGGCGGGATGCCGGAAGAGCAGGCCATCCTGGTGGTGCAGATGGCCAAGACTCAAAACCGCCTGTTCGGGGGCACGGAGAATTTTCTGGTCACCAAGGAATTCAACGACATGGCCACCCGCGAGCAGAAGTTGGCTCTGCTGCATTGCCTCTACGCCGTCTGCGCCGCCGACCAGGTCGTGACCACCAAGGAGGACAACGAGATTCGCACCATCTCGCAGGAACTCCTCCTCACCCACGAAGACTTTATCGACGTGCGCTACGGCTACCGCCAGTACCTGTCGGTGCTCAAGAGCACGCCCCCTGCCTCCTGAGCGGCTCGCACGACTTTCGCTCAGCGCCGGCGCTCGGGACGCGCCGCGCGCTTATTCACTCATCAGGAAAATCAGCGGGCGGACGTCGCCGGGCGGGGTCCACTCCCAGTAGCGCAGCAGGATGGTATAGACCAGCAGGCCCACCTCGCCCTCTCCCCACAGCAGATAGCGCAACGATTGGCCCATCAGGTTCTGGCGCGTCAACTCCAGGAAAATGCGCAGGGGGTCGAGCAGCTCGCTCACGTAAGCGATGGTGTTGGCGATGGCGATGGCGCCGGTGACCTCAATGACGAAGTTCTCTTCCTCCTCCGAGACGCGGACCTTGAGCGGCGCCACGAACTCGCTGCGGTTGTCGAGCAGGGTGACGTGGATGAAGGCCAGAGGTCCGGAGACGGAGTAGTGGCGGCGGATCTGGTAGGCCTTGCGCGCCCGCGAGGCGGCGTCGGCGTTGCTGTAGGGCACCAGGTTCACCTTCTTCCCCACCAGCGTCTCCCACAGCGCCTCCGAGTCGGGGTCGGCGAACGTCATCTCCGAAACGCGCAGCTCGCGGGCGCGCTGGTAGCGGCTCAGCCCGCTGAACATCAGAATCGAAATGATGAAGACGCTTGAAATGACCACACCCTCGGGGCGCTCGATGACGTTGTCCACGAAGGTGTAGACGAACAGCACCGCCACGACCCAGAAGGCCACGCTCAGCAAGCCGACGCCGGCGCGGTGAGCCGGGTCGCGGCGATATTCGCGCCAGAGGGCAATGGCCACCGCCACCGCCGCCGACAGAATCACCGCCAGCACGCCCGTGGCGTAGGCGGATCCCTGCGCTTCCACGCTGGCGTTGAAGACCAAGGTCACCGCCAAGTCGATGGCAAACAGTGCCAACACCATGGGCCGCCGGTAGGAAACCCAGCGCGGCGCCATCCCGTAGCGCGGCAGGTAGCGGGGAATGAGGTTGATCAGCCCCGCCATCGCCGAGGCCCCGGCAAACCACAGGATGAGGATAGTGGAGATGTCGAAAACCGTCCCGAAGGCGTTGCCCAGCATGTGGTGGGCGAGGTAGGCAACCGTGCGTCCCGCCGCCGGCCCGCCGCTGCGGTAGGCGCTGGCGGGAATCAGCAGCGTGGTCACGAAGCTCGACAGAATCAGATAAAAGCCCATGATCGCGACCGCGGCGGCCAGAAGCTTCCGAGTCGACCGGATGCGTCCCCGCGGCAGTTTGGCCTCGCCGTTCTTGGCCTGGGCGTCGGGGTGCTTGTTCTTGTTGGAGATAAGCGGCATCACCGCCACGCCGGTTTCGAAACCGCTCAGTCCCAGGGCCAGCTTGGGAAAGATGATTCCCGAAGCGATCACAATCCCCGTCCAATCACCGTGGGAGGCCAGGTCAATCCGCCAGAGGTTAATCAGGTCGGCGTGCCCCAGAATGTAGATCAGCCCGTAGCCCAGCACCACCAGGTTCAGCACCAGGAAAGGAATCGCCACCGCCGTGGCCACGCGAATCGCTTCCGTGAATCCCCGCAGGAAGATGACGGCCAGGACAGTCAGCAGCAGAATGGTCAGGCCAAGGTTGGCGTTGCCCAGGTAGGGATGCAGCAAGGGATTGCCGGTGGCGTGGCGCGCCGCGTCGGCGGCCGAAAGGGTCATGGTAATGACAAAGTCGGTGGCGGCAAATCCCAGCAGCACCAGCACGAAGATTTTCGACGACCAGCCGGTCAACAGATTTTCCAGCATGGCGATGGAACCCTGCCCGGCGTAGGAACGCTTGGCCACCATGGCGTAGACGGGAAGGGCGCCCGCGAGCGTTACCAACACCAGCACCAGGGTGGCGGTCGGCGCCAGGGCTCCGGCGGCAATCAGCGCAATGCCCGGTTGGTACGCCAGCGTGGAGAAATAATCCACGCCGCTCAGCCACAGAACCAGGTACCAGGGTTGGGTGGCTTTCTCGTGCTCATGGAGCTCGTCTAGAGGGCCGCCGCGGAAGAGCCAGTCCTCCAACCCCGCGCGCGGCGGAGAAGTTTCTGGAGTGGGTAGGGGGGGAGCCTGGTTGGAAACTTCCGGGCTCTCCGGCGGTGGTGGGTCACTCATAGGATGCGGTATCGGCTCGCGAAGGCGCTGCCGCGGCTCGGCAGCCCCTTCCCTGCCCGACCGGACGTGGGCGGCGCGCGCCGCGGCGCAACGCTCAGTATCTTACCTGAAAGTCGCCTTTGCCCATCGGTAGAATCCGGCGGCGAGAAACGTTGAAGCGCCGGCCAGTCAGCCCTTATCATAACGCTTCCGGCGCCCGGCGGTGCGGAAAGGAAAAAATCCTCCCCCGGCGCGCCGGCGAAGCTCCCCCCGGCTTGCGGGGGCAGGAGGCATGGCGTGCCCAAGATTACAGCTATCTTTTCCGACGTGGGCGGGGTGTTGCTATCGAACGGTTGGGAACGGGCCGCCCGCCGCCGGCTGGTGGAGGAGTTCGGCCTGGACGGAGAGGAATTCGAAGACCGCCACGAGTTGGTGGTTACGGGCTTCGAGACCGGGCGCTTGAGCCTCGATCAATACCTGGAGCAAACGCTCTTCTACCGACCGCGCGCCTTCACCCGCGAGCAGGTCCGCCAGTTCATCCTGACCCAGTCGCGACCGCTCGACGCCTCACTGGAACTCGTCGCCCGCCTGGCAGTCGCCAGGCGGTATCTGCTCGCCACCCTCAACAACGAATCGCGCGAGATCAACCTCCACCGCATCGAGCGCTTCGGGCTAAAACGCTATTTCACCGCCTTCTTCAGTTCCTGCTTCCTGGGAGTGAAGAAGCCCGACGAGGCGATCTACCTCAAGGCTCTGGAGATCACCCAGCGCGCCCCGGCCGAGTGCGTCTTCATTGACGATCGCGCGCTCAACCTGGATGCGCCGCGGCGACTGGGCATGAACACCATCCAATTCCAGAGCGCCGCGCAGCTCCAGCGCGACCTGGCGGCGCTGGGCGTCGAGACCTAATCGGCGGACCCGGCGCCTCAGCGGCAAACGGTATTTTCCACCACAAACCAACGCTTGCCGTCGAGATAGGTCTTGCTGCCCCGGGCGCTGAGCCGGTAGCTGACCGTCCCACGCCCCTGGACGTCGAGCTCGAGGATCGGGGCGCCGCCCACGGAAGCAACCTTCCAACGGCCCGACCATGTGCCCGTGCCGTTCCTCACGATGCCCGTGGCACTGGGCGTTCCGATGCTGCCGCTGAAGCCTCCCTGCGCCTGGAACGTTCCGTTGCTGCACAAATAGATGTTCTTGCGGTCGCTCCACGAATAGGCGCTGCCGTCCACGGGAGTCGCGTCCCCGCCGCTGGTCATATAGGCCAGGCGATGGCCTCGAAGTCTGGCCGCCCACTGCTGGACTGCCGGAGGGTTCACCGGCTTTGTGAAGGTCATCCCGCGCGCCAGGTTTTCCGCCAGGTCGGCATAGCGCTGGGAATATTGCGAGGCCGCGGCGCCGGCCAAAATAAGGACTCCGCCGCCGTACGGAGAAATCACGCACACCACCCGCCCGTGCGCCGCCTTGCCTTGCACGTAGCCGCTGTAATCGGCGGCCAGCATGTTATCGGCCAGCATCTGGGGCTGGCCGGTCACCATCAAGCGCCCGTCCTGCGCCGCGTAAAGCGGCTCGGACGCCGCAGCGCGCGCCTCGGCGAGGCTGTTGAAGGTGTGCGGCATGATCAGAATCATGCCCGGAATCGTCTCGTGTCCAAGAATGTAAACACCGTTAGTCTTTCGGTAGTTCCATCCCGCGGGAGGATCAAAATGGATGCCCAGATAGGGATCGTTGACCGCCGCCGCGCGGCCTGAGGGGCTGCCCGCAAGCGGCCCGGCGTCTCCCGCCGGTATGCCGCCGCCTGTCGCCGCCGGGGCGCGCGGAAGGGGCGCTCCTCCTCCGCGGCGCTCGAAGACGAACCGCTGGGCGCGGGCGATGTCGGGTTGATGGTCGGCCTTGGGAGGAACGATGAAAAAGGTCAGCTCGTTGCCATTCAGCTCCGCTTTGAAGAATCCCGAGCTGGCGCCGCTCACCAGGATGCCCACGACCGAGCCCTGCGATTCTTCCCCTGCCAGCTTATACGCCGGACCTTGGGATGGTGTCAGCGTGCCGGAGACCTTTCCTTGCGCGTCCTGTTTCAGGACCAGCGTGTTGGTGCCGCCCTGAGTCCCGAGAGTGTAGGTGCCGCTGTAATCCTGCCCCAATGCCGTGCCGCTCAGGAGTCCCGCAAACAGGCACAGCACCGCAATGCGTCTCTGCATCATCGACCTCCATCGGTCGCTTCCCGGCCACAGGCGGCCAGGGGACGAAGTCCTGGAGGTTTCGCCTTCGCCGAGAGCAAATTCGGTTTTTCCGCAGTCAGTTGGCCCTGAATAAATGCCGAAAGATTAGGATGCCAGCCACTGTAGACAAACGCGCGGGGGTAATCAAGGCTTTTCTTGCGAGTCGAACGAGGGGGGTGTCCCTGCCGGGTCTTGACCCTGGGCGGCGCCGGACGACATGGGGTGGGTGGCGGTGAGCCGCCTGGCGGCTTGTTTCAGCCGCGTCCAGTCGGTCTTGCCGCTGCCCAGTATGGGAAGCTGGTCAATCTGGAAGAAATTCTCGCGCCGGGGGAGCCAGAGCGAAGGCAAGCCTTTCTCGCGCAGGCGCTTGAGCAGTTCGTCCACGGACACCGTCAGCGGCGTGTGGAGGACCACGAGCTTCTCGCCCTTCTGCGAGTCGGGGAGGGCGGTGACGGCGAACTTGCGTTCCGACGCCCCAAGGGCTTCGTGTAGGGCGTCTTCGACGCGGATGTGCGGCACCATCTCGCCGGCGATCTTGGAAAAGCGGCTCAGCCGGTCGGTGATGGTGATGAAGCCGTCTTCGTCGAGCTTGGCGATGTCACCGGTGATATACCAGCCGTCTTCGTGCATCACCTCTCGCGTCCGCTCCGGCTCGTCCAGGTAGCCCATCATCACGCTGGGACCCTTGACCAGCAGCAGCCCCTCGCTCTCCGCACCCAGGTCCTGAAAAGTCCGCGGATCCACGATGCGCGCCGCCACGCCCGGGATGGGGTGCCCCACGCTGCCGGGTTTGGAGCCCGGCTGCTTTTCGCCCGCCTCGAAGTACCCCGGCGCGCCCACCGAAACCACCGGCGAAAGCTCCGTGCATCCGTAGCCCTCGCAAAGCTCCTTGCCGAATTTCTCCAGGAACGCTTCCGCCAGCCGGGGCTTCATCTTTTCGGCGCCCACAATCCCCAGGCGCAAGGCGGCAAAATCCCCCGGCGCCGCGCGGCGCACGTAGTCGCCGACGAAAGTGGGAGTGGCGATCAGCAGGGTGACGCCGTAGGTTCGGCAGAGCTCGCCCACCTTGCGCGAGTCGAGCGGGTTGGTGTGATAGATCACCCGGAAACCCGTGACCAGGGGCAGCCAGAGCGCCACCGTGTAGCCGAAGGAGTGGAAAAAGGGGAGCACGCCCAGCAGGCAATCGCGCCCGTCGACGTGGATCGCTTGCGCGATGCCTTCCAGATTGGAAACGATGTTGCGATGGGAAAGCATCACGCCCTTGGGTGCGCCTGTCGAGCCGCTGGAAAAAATCACCGTGGCCAGGGTGTCGAGCCCCACGCCGCGCGGCAGCAGCCACCGCCGCAGGAGCGGCGCAGGCAGCAGGCGCGCGCCCACCAGCGCCCGCAATTTCTGCAAGCGCGTAAAGCCGCCCGCCGCTTCTTCCAGCACCACCATCTCCGGCGTGCGCTCAATGCCCAGGCGCTTCAGGAGCTGTTCGCTGGTGAAAATGGTCTTGATGCCGCAGCGCGCGACGGCGGCGCGCACGTACTCGGCAGGAGCGGAATAGTTCAAGTTGACGGGCACACGTCCCGCCAGAGTGATGCCCAGGTTCACTAGCGCCGTGGGCACGGTGGGCGGCAGCAGCACGCCTACCATCCTTTCGCTGCGGCAGCGCCGGCGCACCAGCGACCGGAACAGAATGGCGCCCACCAGCGTGCGCCCGAAGCTCAAGCGCCGCCCGGAAGAATCCGCCATCGCCAGCCGCCCCCAGCAGCGGCGCGCGGTCTCGAGAAAGAGGCGGGGCAGCGGCCGCTGCGCCTCGTCGCGCCGGGCGAAAGCTTCGGCGCCCAGCTTCATCACCGCCTGGCGAGTCTGGAAAGCGTCGGCGCCCGGCTCGAGCGGCGCGCCGAAAGTCACAGTGACCGGAAAGGGCACGCGCTGCGGCCACTTGAAGAAGAACCGTCCGCCCTCGTAGCTGAAGATGGAACCCCAGACGCGGTCCAGGTGCACGGGGATAACGGGCACGTCCAGCCCGCGCGTCAGGCGCTCGAAGCCGCGCCGGAAGCGCAGCAGGTTGCCGGTGCGGGTGATCGAACCCTCCGCGAAGACGCACACCAACTCCCCCTGGCGCAATTGCTCGCGCGCCGCGTTGAGCGATGCGAGAAGCTGGCGCGGCCGGTCGTTCTCCGCCACCGGAATGGCGCCCATCAGCTTGGCCAACCAGTGGATGCCCCGCGCTTCGTAAAATCGGCGGTACATCAAGAAGCGGATGAAGCGGTCCGTGCAAGCGCCCATCAGGAAGGGATCGACGAAAGAGATGTGATTGCAAACCAGCAGGGCCGGGCCGCGCCTCGGCAGGTGCTCGCCGCCGTCCACGCGCAGGCGGTAGAAGGTGTGGGTGAGCGTCCACAACACCAGGCGCACCATGAAGTCGGGCAGCACGGTGAGGATGTAGACCGTGCCCAGGAGTGAGACCAAGCCCATTGCCAGGATGCCCTGGTTGGGCAACAGGTGAAGCGGGCCGGAGAGCAGCCAGAAGGCGCCTGCGCCCAGCGCCACGCCCGTAAACGTAAGGACGTTGGAAGCGGCGATGACGCGCCCTTTCGATTGTTCGCCGGCGTGTGCCTGCAAGAAGGCTTGCAGGGGCACGATGAAGATGCCGCCCGCCAGGCCCAGCAGGCCGAATCCCACCAGGGTGAGCGCAAAGGAATGGTGGGTGAAGTAGAGCCCCACGCCGAACACGCCCAATCCCACCGAGCCGATGGGCACGAGGCCCAACTCCACGTGATCGCCCGAAAGCTTGCCGGCCTGAAACGCTCCCAACCCGATGCCCAGGGT
>JBJKQV010000301.1:0-10225 GCA_046704985.1 Terriglobia bacterium | reverse complement strand
CGGCGCACGGCACCAACCCCGCCAGCGTCTCGACCTCCGGCTACCGGGTGCGCAACCTCAAGTCCGACACGCGCGGGTGTGTGGATCTGGCTGAGCTCGACCGCGCCCTCACTCCCGAGGTCGCGGCGCTGATGCTGACCAATCCCAACACCCTGGGAGTTTTCGAGGGCTCGATCGCCGAAATCGCCCGGCGCGTGCACGCCGCCGGCGCTATGCTCTACATGGACGGCGCCAACATGAACGCGTTGATGGGGGTAGCTCAACCGGCGCGCTTCGGCGTGGACGTCATGCACCTCAACCTGCACAAGACCTTCACCACGCCACACGGCGGCGGAGGCCCGGGCTCGGGGCCCGTGGCGGTGCGCAGAGTCCTGGAGCCCTATCTCCCCGCCCCCGTCGTCGAGCAACGGACCGACGGAACGTTCGCGCTCAACGACCACCGGCCCAAGAGCATCGGGCGCGTGCGCGCTTTTTACGGCAACTTCGGAATGGCCGTGCGCGCCCTGGCGTACATCCTGGCCAACGGCGCCGCGGGTCTGCGCCAGTCCACCGAAGACGCGGTGCTCAACGCCAACTACGTGCGCAGCCGCTTGCGCGACCTTTACGAGCTGCCCTACGACCAGCCGTGCATGCACGAGTGCGTTTTCAGCGACCGCCGGCAGGCGGCGCGCGGCGTGCGCACCGGCGACATCGCCAAACGCCTGATCGATTATGGATTCCATCCCTACACCACTTCCTTCCCGCTGATCGTCCCCGGGGCCATGATGATCGAGCCCACCGAAAGCGCCGCCAAATCTGAATTGGACGCTTTCATTGAAGCCCTGCGCGCCATCGCCCAGGAAGTCGAAGAGGACCCCCAGATGGTTCTCCAGGCTCCCCATACGACCCGCGTGCGGCGCCTGGACGAGACCACCGCTGCCCGCAAGCCCATCCTGCGCTGGCAGCCGCCCGCAGCCCGCCCCTGACGCTCTCTGGGCGTTCTATGGTGTTTCCAGAGCCCTGCCGGTTGGCATTCCGGCTCCTCCTTGTGGCAAACTGGCAGCATGGACAGTAAGTCGAGTCCTGGGCCCGGCCAAAACAAGAAGCCACGTGTGGTCATCATCGGCGGAGGATTTGGGGGGCTGTACGCGGCGCGGGCACTTAAAAACGCGCCCGTCGAGCTGACGATTATCGATCGCCGCAACCACCACCTCTTCCAACCCTTGCTCTACCAGGTGGCCACGGCAGCGCTCTCGCCGGGCGACATCGCCTACCCCATTCGCGCCATCTTGAGCCGCCAGAAGAACGCCCGCGTGCTGCTGGCGGAGGCGCAGTCAGTTGACTTGCCGGCGCGCAAAGTCATTCTGAAGGACGGCGAGCTGCGCTACGACTTCCTGATCCTGGCCGCCGGCGTCAGCCATGCCTATTTCGGGCATGACGACTGGGCGAAGTGTGCGCCCGGGCTCAAGACGCTGGAAGACGCGCTGGAGATTCGCCGCCGCATCCTCTACGCTTTCGAGAGGGCGGAGCGCGAGACCGACGTCATGCGCCGCCAAGCCTTGCTGACCTTCGTGGTCATCGGAGGCGGGCCGACGGGAGTGGAATTGGCCGGCGCCATCGCCGAGATTTCCCGCCAGGTCATGGTGCGCGATTTCCGCGCCATCGATCCTCGGGAGGCGCGGGTAATCCTCGTAGAGGCCGGGCCAAACGTTCTCTCATCGTATTCTACGAGCCTTTCCGAACGGGCCGAGGACTCGCTCAGGCGTCTTGGGGTGGAGGTTTGGACGAACACCATGGTCACGGGCATCGAGCCCGGCCGGGTGATTCTGGGCGAACAGGAAGTGGCCACTGACAACGCCTTGTGGGCCGCGGGCGTCCAGGCGTCTTCGCTCGCGCGCTCGCTGCGCGTTGACCTGGACAAGGCGGGGCGCGTCATCGTGAACCCCGACCTCTCCATCCCCGGCCAGCCGGAAGCCTTCGTCATTGGCGACCTGGCGTGTTTTCTGGACGAGACCGGCCAAGGGCTGCCGGGCGTTGCGCCGGTGGCCATTCAGCAGGGACGCCACGCCGCGCGCAACATCCGCCGCGCCATCGCCGGCAAGCCCGCCCAGGCGTTTCGCTACCTGGACAAAGGTCGCATCGCCACCATCGGACGCGCCGCGGCGGTGGCGGAGTTTCGGGTGCTCAGGATTTCCGGCTTCTTTGCCTGGCTTGCCTACCTCTTCGTACACATCTTCTTCCTCATCGGATTTCGGAACCGCTTTGTGGTGATGTTCGAGTGGGCCTGGGCGTATTTCACCTACCAGCGGTCGGCGCGGCTGATCACCGGCGACATCGACGGGATCAGTCCCGGACCAGACCCGGAACGGCCGTGAATCGGGCGCAGGGCGCGGACAATTTGTCGGGCAGGCCGCCCCAAACACTGGCGAGGGCATTTCCGGTTCCCAACCCCCACATTTTGCGCTTGAGCCGCCGATACCCCTGAATATTGTGGCCGTAGGGCTTTACATTCGCCGGTTTTCGTGCTAATTTTCTCCTGAGTTTTGGGGATTCTCGCGCCAGCCACATTCGTGCGCCAGCACGGACGACCGGGTGATACGAAGCCGACACTCTGAAGGGATGAATTTCGGCACGCTCGAACACGCGCGCCAGCAGAGTCTCTTTATTCACCGCCGGCGTTTCGCCTTGCTCCCGGTCTCAACCTGGGCCTCTGTTTCCGTTTCCGAGCAGCTCCGCAGCTCCCGTCGGCAAGGAGCGGGAGGTGAATTTGTTTAAACTGAAAAAGGTCGAACTCCTGGGCTTTAAATCCTTCGCCGACCGCACGCGGCTGGAATTCGAAGGGGGCACGGCGGCGGTTGTGGGCCCCAACGGCTGCGGCAAGTCGAACCTGGCGGACGCCATCAGTTGGGTTCTGGGCGAGCAGAGCGCGCGCATGTTGCGCGGCGAGCGCATGGCGGACGTGATCTTCAGCGGCACGAGCTCCCGCCCTCCCACCGGCATGGCGGAAGTAAGCCTGACCCTGATTGACCCCGAATACGCGGAGTGCCCGCCGGAGGCGCCGGAAGCCGAGCCCGCGGAAGAATCCCTGTTTGCGCCCGAGTCCGAAGAAGGCGCCGCCTCCGCCGCGCCGACCAACGGCGACGGCCGTCCCGCCCCTGCCCCGCGTCATCGCGCCGGAGAAATCATGGTCACCCGGCGGCTGTTCCGCTCCGGGGAGAGCGAATATCTGATCAACGGCGAGCTGAGCCGGCTGCGCGACATCCAGGATTTGTTCATGGGCACGGGCCTGGGCCCGGAGTCCTACGCCATCATCGAGCAGGGGCGCATCGGGCAGATTCTGAGCTCCAAGCCTTCGGACCGCCGCGCCATCATCGAAGAGGCGGCGGGTGTCTCCAAGTTCAAGACGCGCAAGCGCCTGGCGGAAGCCAAGCTGGAGTCCGCGCGCGCCAACCTGGCGCGCATCACCGACATTCTGGAAGAAGTCACCAAGCAGGTAAACTCGCTCAAGCGCCAGGCCTCCAAGGCGCGGCGCTATCGCGAGCTGCAAGGGGAGATTCGCGGCCGCCTACAGCGCGTGCTCACCTCGCGGCTGCGGGTGTTGGACGCGGAATGCCGAGGCCTGCGCGCCACGCTCGAGGATTTGCAGGCTTCCTGCACCGCCTCCGCCGCGCGCCTGGAAAGCCTGGACGGTGAGTACAAGTCCGCCAGCGCGCGCCACGAAGAACTGGAAGCGCGCCTTACCGAAGCGCGCGAGGCGCTGGCGCAGAGCGAGCTGGAATGCCAGCGGCAGGAATCGCGCATCGAGCAGGCGCGGCAGCAGGTCGAGGGTTTGCAAGCCCGCAGCGCCGAAGCAGCGGGCGAAGCGGCGGCGCTCGAAGCGCGCCGCACGGAGCTCGACGCGCAGGGCGTGGAACTCGCGCGCCGCCGTGAGGAATTGCAGGGCGAGTTGTCGGCGGCCCGGCAGGCGGCCGAATCGCTGGGCACGCAGAAGAACGAGTGGGCGGCGCAGGTCGCGGGCTCGGAGGTGGGCCTGGAGACGGCCCGCCAGGCGCTGCTCGACGCGGTGGGACAGGCCGCCGAGCTGCGCAACCAGCTCGTACAGGTTCAGGAGAACCGCCTGGCGCTGGAGCGCCAGGGCGCGCGCCTGGAAGCCGAATGCGCCGCGGCGGGCGAAGAATCGCGCCGCCTCGAGCAGGAGCTGGAGGCCTTCCTGGCCGCGCAGACCCGCGGGGAAACCGCCCTGACGGAACTTCGCCGCGCCGTGGACGATAACGACCGCGAGCTCGGTGAGGCGCGCCAGTCCGAAACCGCCCTGGAATCGCGCCTGGACGCGCTGCGGCAGGAAAGCTCCGCCGCCCAGGCGCGCCGCGAGGCGCTGGAAGAATCCCTGGCCCGCCACGCCTACACCACCGAGAGCGTGCGCCAGCTCCTCTCCAGCGAGTATTCGGGCAACGGCCACGGCTTCCGCCCGCTGGGCCTGCTGGCGGATTTCGTCGAGGTCTCGCCCGGCTACGAAGAGCTGGTGGAAGAGTTCATGAAGCAGGACCTGGACTGCGTGGTGGTGGAGCGCCACGAGGAAGCGCGCTCGGCCATCGCTCTGCTGAGGAGCCAGGGAACGGGACGCTCGACCTTCTTCGTCACGCGCGTGCCCTCCAACGGCCACTCATCGAACGGCCACGATTCGCCGGTGCGCCGCGCGCCCGGCGTCGAAGCTTCGATGCGCGACCTGGTGCGCTTTGAGGCGCGCCTGGGATTGAACGGCGACCTGGTCCTGCCCGCCCTCGACAACGCCTTCCTGGTGACCGACGCGGCCGCCGCCGAGACTTTGGCCGGACAGTATCCCGAATGCCACTTCCTCACCTCCGACGGCCAGCACTACCACCACCGTCTGGTGAGCGGCGGCAAGGGATCGAGCGCCGGCCCCCTGGCGCTGCGCCGCGACTTTCGCGAGCTGGAGCGCCGCAGCGGGACGCTGCGCGACGAGTTGGCGGCCCTGGAAACGCAATTGGCCGCCCACACGGAGCGCGTCAACCGCCTGGAACAGGAATCCACCCGGCTGGGCAGCGAGAAGGTGGAAGCCGAAAAGCGCGCCGTGGTCTCGAGCGAGAAGCTCCGCCAGGTGCGCGAGTCGAGCAGCACCGCCCGGGAACGCCTGGAAGTGGCAAGCCGCGAAGCCGGACAGGTGGCCGAGGAGCGCCGCAACGCCGAAACCCGCGAAGCCGACCTGCACGGCCGGCTGGCGGCCGCCGCCCTCGACCATACCGCCCGCGAGGAGGAAATCACCCGCTGCGGAAACCTGCTGCGCGAACATCGTGCGCAACTGGAAGCGCTGAGCGGCGAGCTGGCGCAGGCGCAGACGCGCGCGAGCGCCCTGGAAGAGCGCACGGCCGCCCACGAGGCGGAGTGCCAGCGCGCCGCCCAGCAGCAGGCCGAGGTCGGCGAGCGCCTGGCGCGCCTGGCCGAGCAGACGGAGGGTTGGCGCGTTGACCTG
Organism: Terriglobia bacterium; assembly: GCA_046704985.1. Lineage (GTDB taxonomy): Bacteria > Acidobacteriota > Terriglobia > UBA7540 > UBA7540 > JBJKQV01. The sequence continues at coordinate 4,755 of JBJKQV010000301.1, read as the reverse complement.
GAGCGGCTGGCGCAGGAATCCGAAGCCTCCCGCCTGCGCCTGGAAGAGCTGCGCGAGAGCCAGCAGAACACCCGCGCCGCGCTGCGCTTGTTGGAAGAGGAATCGCAGACGCTGCGCAGCCGCCGCGAGGAGCTGGCGCCCTCGATTGACGCGGCGCGCGCCGAGCTCGACGCCGAGCGCGAGAAGCGCTCGGAAGCGGAAGTGGCGCTGGCGAGGAGCGAGGCCGACCACGCGCACCACGTCCAGCAGTGCCGCGACGAGCTCAACCTGGATGCGGCGCAACTGCTCGCCGAGCCGCAACCCGAGGACGCGCTGGCGGGCGACGAATTGCTGGCCGCCGAAGAGGAGCTGCGCGGCCTGAAGACCCGCCTCGAAAACCTGGGCCCCGTCAACATGATGGCCCTGGAAGAGCTTCAGGAATCCGAGGAGCGCTTCACCTTCCTCGAGACCCAGCGCCAGGACCTGCTGGCCTCCATCGAGGACACCGCGCAGGCCATCCGCGAAATTGACCAGGTCTCGCGCCTGCAGTTCATGGAAGCCTTCAAGGCCATCAACGAATATTTCGCCGAGTCGTTCAAGACGCTCTTCGGCGGGGGCGTGGGCCAGATGCGCCTGAGCGACGAGAACGATCCCGAGAGCGGGCTCGACCTTGCCGCCCAGCCTCCCGGCAAGCGCTTGCAAAATGTGCTGCTGCTGTCGGGCGGCGAGAAGGCGCTGACCGCCCTGGCGCTGCTCATCGCCGTCTTCCGCTATACCCCCAGCCCCTTCTGCATCCTCGACGAAGTGGACGCGCCGCTCGACGAGTCGAACGTGGACCGCTTCACGCGCATGATCCGCGACATGAGCCGCCACACCCAGTTCATCCTCATCACCCACAACAAGCGCACCATGGAAATTGCCAAGCTCCTCTACGGCGTCACCATGCAGGAAGCGGGCGTCTCCAAGCTCGTCTCCGTGCGCTTTGACGAAGTCGACAGCGTCGAGACCGAGGCCGTCGCCGTGCCGGCATGAGGACGCCCAGCTTGCAGGAGTTGCTTTTCACCCGTCCACAGGCATGGCGCGACAAAGCTGTGCACACAACGGCTCTCCGCACAGGTGGGGTACGCCTTATCGGCACCCCCATAAAGACAGAGCCCTCAATACGTGTCGAGACTATCGACCCGGGGGTGGGGTGAGTTTTGGGTCGAGCCGGTGTGCCTTTTCAAATTCCTGCGTTGCCTCTTCTTGTCGCCCTAACTCCTCAAGTGCGACTGCTAGGTTGTAGTGGGCAGCCGCGTAGTCGGGCTTGAGCCGAATCGTTGCCCGGAATTCGAGGACGGCAGCCTCGAACCGGCCGCTCTTGCCAAGGAAAATGCCGAGGTTATAGTGCGGCTCGGCAAGTTCAGGTTTGAGCCTAATTGCCTCGCGAAATTCAGCCATTGCTGCTTCCGGTTGTCCTGCCCCGTTGAGTGCGGCTCCGAGGCTGTTGCGAGTTTCGGCGTCGTCAGCCCCCAACCGAAGCGCCTCGCGGAACTCCGCGATGGCAGAATCATGCTGCCCTTTCTGGAAGAGCATGAAACCTAGGTTGTAATGAGCTTTGGCGCAGGCCGGATTGGTCTGAATCACATTCCTAAACTCGGTCATCGCAAGGTCAGTGTGCCCGGCACGGCTGAGAGTCACGCCGAGCGTGAGCCGAGCCTCGGGATTCTCCGGCATGATACGAAGTCCCTCGCGATATTCGGCGATTGCAGCATCGTAGTCCCCCTTCTCGCACATCGCGCTGCCCAAGTTGAGATGGGCCTCTGCATAGGCAGGGGCCAGCCGAACCGTTTCACGCAGCTCCGTAATGGCCTCGTCGACTCGGCCTCTCATCCCCAACATCGCACCCAGGTGATTGCGAGCTATGGTGTCGTAGGGCTGCACTCGGATGACTTCTCGAAGTTCCGTGATTGCCTCCTCTCGCATCCCGCTTTTCTCGAGAGCCAAACCGAGATTGTGGCGCGCCATGAAGTCGTCAGGCCTAAGCCGAATTATCTCTCTCAGCGCTGCAATTGCCTCGCCTAGCCTGCCAACCTGTCCGAGCGAGGCTGCCATATTGCAGCGCGCTTCTGCAAAGGCGCGGTCAAGCGCCAGCGCGGACTCGTAGGCTTCGATGGCATGCTGGTGCTGGTCGGCAAAAGCGAAGCAGTTCCCCAGCACGAAGCAAAGATCCTTCCGCGATGGCGCAACCTCGGGAAGCTCCTTTGATACTAGAACTTGCTCCAGTTGGCGCCCTGCGCGCCGAAGCAACCCGCGGGCGCAGAACGAAAGGGCTAGCGCACATCGGGCGAGTAGCATCACTTCAGAAGGCAGACGGAGTTGGTCTAGCTCCGCAAGCCCGGCATTGGGGAACTTCCCCATACGACCTTCACGGCCCGAGAACATGCCTTGGTCAACAACGGTCACCCATGGCTCTTGGACGCCCTCGATCTCGTTTGGCCTCAGGACCAGCGTAGCCCCGAGCCACCGCCCCCATTTTGTAGCCTGTGCGTGCTGTACTTCGGGGTCATTAGAAAAAGGCCTATTGAGCATCTTTACCTTAACGACTCCCCTCAGGTCGGGCATGCTGTTGACGAGAGCACGAATCTCGCGCGCGTAAGCCGCCTGGCGCTCGTGGCCTGAGTCCCGCGGTACGACGCCGACCACGATACCAATTTCAGCCGGTCCAAAGCTGCTGGGCATCCCCCGGTACCGATAGAGATAATAGTAATACGGAAGACTGAGTATCCCGATTGCGGCCAAAAGCAGGACCAAGTTGCTCGAGGAAAGCCCACCGCCGTGAGCGCCTCCGTGGACCCAGTCATATCGAATCAGGTAGAAGGCAGATGCGAAAAGGAGGAAAGGCGGAGCCCACTTGGGCCCCAGTTCCTTGAGCAGGTTAACGAAGTCCTTCACGGCAGATCCCTTTCGGGTGACCTAAGCTGAGCCCAGTCTACCAGGGGTGGCTTCCCCGCTCAACCACGGTCTCATGAACGAGGCCCTCGCTCGCACGCCGGATCCCTGGCTTGCGCTATTCCAGTCTAGCGCCTACCTCACTTCCCAAAACTGAAACGAAGCATAGCGCGAGCCCCGGAAAGCGCATGCCACCTTCCACCCCATCGTGAGCCGATTCCTCAATCGCTCCAAGGTAAGTCACACGGCCGGATTCACGGCTCTGTTGCGCGCGGACTCAAGGGACATTTCTTCTCCCTCGTCACAAACCTTTCCCGATGTCAACCGTTTTTTTGTTTACTCCGTCGTGCGGAATTCATCTCCGCGAACGCTTCCGGAAATTCCCGTTGACAACTTCGCGGGTTGTTTTAGAATGACCAAGGCCAAAAGCAACGTGACCCAAACAAACCTAAAACCGGTACTTCGCGAGACCCATCTGCCCACGCTGAAGCTCTTTTCGCGCGGCAAGGTGCGCGACGTCTATGAGTTGGACGGGGACCGCCTGCTGGTCGTGGCCACGGACCGGTTGTCGGCCTTCGACGTGGTGATGGCGGAAGGGATTCCCAACAAGGGCCGGGTACTCACGCAGCTTTCGGTCTGCTGGTTCGATTATTTCCGCGGCATCGTGCCCCACCATTTTCTGGGCGCGCGCGTGGAGGAATACCCTCCCCAGCTGGCGCAGTACGCGGAACAGCTGGAGGGCCGCTCGATGCTCTGCCTGAAGGCCAAGCCCTTCCCCGTCGAGTGCGTGGTGCGCGGGTATCTGGCGGGCTCGGGATGGAAGGAATACCGGGCGGCGGGCACGGTCTGCGGGGTCAAGCTGCCGGCGGGTTTGCAGGAGTCTTCGCGCCTCAAGGATCCTATTTTCACCCCCGCCACCAAGGCGCAGTCGGGACACGACGAGAACATTTCCTTTGAAGAGATGGCGCAGCGCATCGGCCCCCCGGCCGCCGAAAAGCTGCGCCACTACAGCCTGGAGCTTTACCGGCGCGCCCGCGCTTACGCGGAGAAGCGCGGCATCATTCTGGCGGACACCAAATTTGAGTTTGGGGAGCGGGACGGGAAGATTCTGCTCATCGACGAGGTTTTGACGCCCGATTCCTCCCGTTTCTGGCCCAGCGAGGGGTACGCGCCCGGCCGCTCCCAACCGTCTTTCGACAAGCAATTCGTGCGGGACTACCTGGAAACGCTCGACTGGAACAAGCAGCCACCGCCGCCCCACCTTCCCGACGAGGTGGTTGAAAAGACCAGCGAGAAATACCGGGAAGCCTACCGCCTGCTCACGGGGAAATCGCTCGCTTGATGGGCGACGTTGCGGGCCGGACGATCGCATCATGAGCGTATGGAACTGGCTCGACTCGACCCTGTTGGGCATCGTCGCCCTCTCGGTGGTGATGGCGGCGCTCAAAGGATTCTTTAGGGAGCTGATCGCCCTGGCCACCTTCGTGGCCGCGGTGATTATCGCGGCGCTGGGATATCGCTGGGCGGCAGGATGGTTCGAGGACCTGACCCGCTCGCATCCCATTGCGCTGGCGGCGGGCTTCCTGACGCTTTTCCTGGGGACCCTGTTGGTGGGAGCCGCGGTAGCGGCCCTCGGCAAGCAGCTCATCAAGACCGCGGGCTTGCAGCCTTTCGACCGCTTCTTGGGAGCGCTATTCGGCCTCATCCGCGGCGTGCTGGTGGATAGCGTGCTGCTCATGGTCCTGGTGGCCTTCAGCGTCAAGCCCCAGGCGGTCGAGCAATCCACCCTGGCCCCTTACATTTCGGCCGGGGCGCGCGTTGTGGTTTGGGTCATGCCCCGGGACC
>JBJKQV010000300.1:0-7394 GCA_046704985.1 Terriglobia bacterium | reverse complement strand
GGTGGCCACCACGCGGTACGTCTTGCCGTCCACGAGCGGCGCGCCGGCAACTTCCGCCGAGACCAGGCGCTGGTATTTCGGCCGGCTCAAGTCGTAGGTGACGTGCATGCCCGCCACCTGCAGCATTCCCACCTTGAGGGTCAGCGACTGCTCGAGGATGGCGCGAATCTGCTTCCCCGTCAGGTCCATTTCCACCGGCGTGTTGACGAAGGGAAACGCCGAGATGACGTCGTAGCGGGTGACGGGCCCGGCGGGCAAATCGCCGCGGATGCCGCCGGCGTTTTCAAAGGCGATCTGCGCCCCGGTGCGCCAGAGCATGGCGTCGGTCATCAGGTCGCCGAGCGCCGATTCGGTGTCGTAGCTGCGCTTGAGCGCCGCGGGGGCGTGGCCCACCACTTCCTTCTGCGCGCGCCCGGCAACCTGCTCCCAGTGCTCGACCACCGCGTTGACCTTGGGCGGCACGGGGAAAACTCCGTCCATCACGCGCACCAGCGCGCCGCTATGGGCGGTGATGCGGTGCTCGGTGGTGTCGAGGGTGACGCGCAGCACGCCCAGGGTGGTGCCGAAGCCGTAAGTTTGCACGATGATGGTGCCGTGCACGGGGCTGACCCAGGGCACTTCGATGCCGCGGTGGGCGTGGCCGCCGAAGAGGACGTCAATGCCCGGCACGGCGGCGGCCAGCGCTTTGTCGGTGTTGAAATTGCGCTGGATTTCCGGATGCGCCTGGGCGTCGGTCTGCATGGGCCCCGTCTCGCCTTCGTGGGCGACGATCACCACCAGGTCGGCCTGGCGGTGCAGTTCCGGCACCAGGCGGCGCAGGATGGGCACCGGGTCGCGCACTTCCAGGGTATCCCAGGTGGATTGCAACGTCGCGGGCGCGGCGTCGGGTCCGAACACTCCGATGACCGCCACCCGGATGCCATTGTGCTCGACGATGGCGTAGGGCTTGGCGAAAAGCTTGCCGTCGGACTTGTAGAATAGGTTGGCGGCCAGCACCGGGAAGGGCTCGCTGTCCACGTAGTTCTTCGCCCACTTGATGCCGTAATCGAACTCGTGATTGCCCAGGCAGGCGGCGTCGAAGCCGATGGCCTTCCACAGGTCCACCATCACCTGGCCGCGGGTGAGGAAGGAGATCGCCTGGCCGGTGTAGATGTCGCCGCTGTCGAACAGAAAGGCGTTGGGCTCACTCTGCCGCATGGCCGCGACCCACGCTCCGAAGTCGCGCGCTCCTCCCACCGGCGGATGGTCGACGAGCCAAGTGGCGGTGATGGGCTCGATGGTGGAGTGGAAATCGTTGGCGTAGAGAAACGTCACCTGCTTGGTGGCGCCGTAGGCGGCCACGGAGGTGAGCGCCAGCAGCAGCACCAATGATGTCCGGATAAGAGTGCAGCGGAAGGCTTTCATGTTTTCCCCTGAGAGTGGAAGTACGCGGGCGGACGCCCGTCCAAATGATACGCCAGAGGGCGCCGCATGGGCAATTTTGAAATGCTTCGCTGCCCCGGCCGGCTAAACCTTCAAGTCGGCGCGCGGCAAGAAGCGGGGCGGGCGGCGGTGCCTGGTCGCCTGTTCGAACGAGTAAGCGAGCTTGATGAGCGTGGGCTCGCTCCAGGCGCGGCCGAAAAACGAGATGCCCACCGGCAGGCCGAAGACGAACCCGGCAGGAACGGTAAGGTCGGGGTAGCCGGCCACGGCCGCCGCGCTGGAGCTGCCGCCCGTGTCGTGGTCGCCGTTGACCAGGTCGGCGGTCCAGGCGGGCGAGCCGGTGGGCGCCACCAGCGCGTCCAGGTGGTGCTCGTCCATGATGGCGTCAATGCCCTCTTTGCGCGTCAGCAGGTGATTCTTGGCCAGCGCGTCGAGATACTCCTTGTCGGTCAGCGGCCCGCGCTTCTGGGAGCTGATGAATAGCTCCTGGCCGAAATAAGGCATCTCCTCTTGGGCGTGCTTGCGGTTGAACTCGATGAGGTCGGCAAGGGTGTGGGCGGGGGCGGAAGGTCCGAGGCCGGCGAGATAGGCGTTGAGGTCGGCCTTGAACTCGTATTCGAGCACCACCAGCTCGGTCTTGCCGAACTTGCCCAGGGTCGCAATGTTCGCGGGGTCGACGATTTCCGCGCCCTGGCGCTTCATCACTTCCAGCGCCTCTTCCATCAGCGCGTCCACGCGGTCGTTGAAGCCGAATTCCTTGCGCACCACGCCGATGCGCGCGCCCTTCAGCCCCTGGGCGTCGAGGAATTTCGTGTAATCCTTGTGAGCCTTGCCGGCGCTCGCGGCGGTGGCCTGGTCCCGCGGGTCAACGCCCACCAGCGCTCCCAGCACCGCGGCGGCGTCGGCCACCGTGCGCCCCATGGGTCCGGCGGTGTCCTGGCTGTGGGAGATGGGAACGATGCCGGCGCGGCTGACCAGCCCCACGGTGGGCTTGATGCCCACGATGCCGTTGACGGTCGAGGGGCAGACGATGGAGCCGTCGGTTTCGGTGCCCAGGGCGGCGGCGCAGAGGTTGGCGGAGGCCGCGGCCCCCGAGCCCGAGCTCGACCCGCAGGGGTTGCGGTCGAGCGCGTAGGGGTTGAGCGTCAGCCCGCCGCGCCCGCTCCAGCCGCTGGTCGAGTGCGTGGAGCGGAAGTTGGCCCATTCGCTCAGGTTGGTTTTGCCCAGAATCACCGCGCCCGCTTCGCGCAGCCGCTGCGCCACGAAGGAATCGCGGGGCGGCACGCCGCCCACCAGCGCCAGCGACCCGGCGGTGGTCTGCATGCGGTCGTGGGTGCCGATGTTGTCCTTGATGAGAATGGGGATGCCGTGCAGGGGGCCGCGCGGGCCTTTCGACTGGCGCTCGGCGTCGAGCCCGCGGGCGATTTCCAGGGCGTCGGGATTGATCTCGATGACGGTGTTGACGGCCGGGCCGGCCTTGTCAATCTTGCGGATGCGTTCGAGATAGTGCTCGGTGAGCGAGACGGCGGTGAACTTGCCGTCCGCCAGGCCCTTTTGCAGCTCGGCGATGGAGACTTCGTCGAGCGGAGAAGCAGGCGGCGAGGCCGGGGAGGCGGCCAGCGGCGCTCCGGCGCTCAAAGCCAGGGCGGCGGCGCCGCCCAGCGCGCTCGACTGTAAGAACCGCCGACGGCTAAGATGTGAACGTTTGGCGTACCCTTTCCCTTCATTGTCCATGCTTAACCATCCTATTTCGGAATTGATGTGCCGCCTCTAGCCATCTCTACAAGCTTTTTCCTGACGACCTTGGACCACTGCGCATTTCCAATGCTTGCCGCAATCCAGTCTGTACACGTCGGTTGATATTTGGAGCTCGCGAACCCACACACTACGAAATACCAAAGCGCTTCCGGTAGAGGTTCATCGTCGTGCCAAGTTGTCATTATGACGTCATCCGTGCCTTTGTTTAGGCTGTTTTCCGCGAAGGCAGCCTGATCTACAAGGTCGTGGACTCGCTTACAATCCGACCCCCAAACCGAAAAAGAGGCCAGCCCCCTGTCTATCAGTCCACGCGCCACATCGAAAATCAGGTGATTGGGGATGCTCCGCGCATCCACCGCCGCGAATAGGGCGAAGTAAGGTGAGGTGGGTTGCACAAGGGTCGATAGATTTTCGAAAGCTTCAGCCGTACATGTGTAAAGGGTCTTTTGGTAATAAAGATCCATCGTGCCCAGTCTTTCCATCATGATCCCCCAGAAGGCCCCTGTTCAGGCACTGTCTGCACGACAGCGCTTCTCCTTTCGATCACGCCTAAACCTCCCATTGCGTCGTCAGCGCAAGGCAGAAAACCGCAGGACGAAATCCTCTTTGGGGGCTAGCTTGCCTTCCGACGCGGCGAAGAGCAGCAGGCCGCGGCCGAAACAGCTCTTCACGCGCCCCACGGTGGCGCGATGCCACTGGCCGTCCGCTGTCTGGAACTCCACTTCCTCGCCCGTGTGCGCAAGAAGCAATTGGCCCAGGTGCGGCCCGTCGGCTTTGTCGCGCTGATGGAAGATGACCGCCGTGGTGCCCAGCTTTTCGGCCACGAACACTTCCATCGTCCGGCAGTGGACGCTTTCTGCCGGCGTTTGGGCGCCCGCCGCCAGGGCCAGCGCCACGAATAGGCCCAGAAGCAAAAGGCTTTTCTTGGCCATGGGAAATCCTCTTTCCAGGCGGCGCCGAAGGGGCCAAGTATAAGTCCGGAATTGCGCCCGGGAGGTTCTTTTTTTGAGTGCAGAGAGGCGCCGCGGGGGCGCGGCGGCAGGTGACGATTCGGCCCGCCCCGTGCTAGGATAGAAGTTGGATCGGGATTCAGATACCGCGGGCCCCGCCTGGTGCTGCTTGCCAGCGAACCGGTAGTTCAATACCCGAAAAACCCAGGATGACGGACTCAATTCGCAATATCGCCATCATTGCGCACGTGGACCACGGCAAGACGACGCTGGTGGACGCCATGCTGTGGCAGAGCGGCATTTTCAAGGCCAACCAGGAAGTGGTGGAGCGGGTGCTCGACTCCAACGAACTGGAACGCGAGCGCGGCATCACCATCCTGGCCAAGAACACTGCCGTTCACTACCGGGGCACCAAGATCAACATCGTGGACACGCCCGGCCACAGCGATTTCGGCGGTGAGGTGGAGCGGGCGCTGAAGCTGGTGGACGGGGTGCTGCTGCTCGTGGACGCCAGCGAAGGGCCGCTGCCGCAGACGCGCTACGTTTTGAGGAAGGCGCTGGAAGCGGGCCTGCCGCCCATCGTGGTGATCAACAAGATCGACCGTTCGGACGCCCGGGCCCAGGAAGTGGTCAACGAGGTCTACGATCTCTTTATTGACCTGGACGCGGAAGAGAGCCAGCTGGATTTTCCCATCCTCTACTGCAACGCGCGGCGAGGCGTCGCCGGGCGCTCGGTGGAGGAGGCGACGGAGAGCCTGGCGCCGCTCTTTGAGGCGATTATTGAGCACATTCCGGCGCCGGCCGGAGACCCCGCCGAGGTGCTGCAGATGCTGGTGGCCAACCTCGACTACAGCGATTACCACGGGCGGCTGGCCATCGGGCGGATCTTTGCGGGGACGCTCACGCGCGGCGACGAGGTGGCCATCGTCAAGCTGGACGGGACGCAGCAGACCACTCGCATCACCAAGCTCTACAGCTTCGAGGGGCTTACCCGCGTGGACGCGGAGCGGGTGGCGGCGGGCGAAATCGTCGCTATCGCCGGCGTCGAGGGCATCACCATCGGCGAGACGGTGACCAGCGTTGAAACCCCGCGCGCCCTGGTGCACGTGCCTGTGGACGAACCCACGCTCTCCATGATTTTTACCGTCAACACTTCGCCCTTCGCGGGGCGCGAGGGCACGCACGTCACCTCGCGCAAGCTGCGCGAGCGGCTGGAGAAGGAGTTGCTCACCAACGTCGCCCTGCGCGTCGAGGAGATGGATTCGACCGACTCGTTTAAGGTGTTGGGGCGGGGCGAACTGCAACTCGCCATCCTCATCGAGACCATGCGCCGCGAGGGTTACGAGCTGGCGGTGGGCAAGCCCGAGATCGTCACCCGGGAAAAGGACGGGAAGGTTCTGGAGCCCCTCGAGCAGCTCATCCTGGATTGCCCGGCGGAGTTCGTGGGCGTGCTGATGCAGAAGGTCGGCCCGCGCAAAGGCGTTAACACCAAGATGGTGGGCCACGGGCGGCCGGGTGGCCGGGTGCGCCTGGAGTTCCGCATTCCCTCTCGCGGGCTGATCGGGCTGCGCAGCGAGATCCTGCAGGATACGCGCGGAACGGCGGTAATGAATACCTTGTTCGACGGTTACGAGGAGTGGCAGGGCGACATCCCGCGCCGGCTGACGGGGTCGCTGGTGTCCGACCGGGCGGGCCGCACCACCGGCTATGCCCTCTATAACTTACAGGAAAGAGGGGAGTTATTCGTTGGGCCGGGGGTGGAGGTGTACGAGGGGATGGTGATCGGCGAGAACGCGCGCTGGGACGACATGGACGTGAACGCCGTTAAGGAGAAGAAACAGACCAACATGCGCGCTTCGGTGGCCGACGAGGCGCTGCGCCTGATCCCCGTCCGCCCCCTCAACCTGGAAATGGCCATGCAGTTCATCGCCGGCGATGAGTTTGTGGAGGTCACCCCGCAGTCCGTCCGGGTGCGCAAGAAGATTCTGGAGGCCAATAAGCGGCCGCGGCGGCACCAGGAGAGTTAAGGGGAAAAAAGCGCGGGGCGAGCTCAAATACTTCTTGCATTGCAGTCGGGAAGTTGGTAGGATTTCTGATTGCGAGGATGAAGGAAGAGCCATAAGCAAGCTACCCTTTGCCCGCAGATGACGTCGGGAGGTCGTTACGCGAAAGGCTTTTGGATAGGGGTTTAAGGCAAGTGGGCCTCCACACCAGATTGTCCCGCCTGTATTAAATCCCTCGATTCAAGGCAAGCCATCAGAGAATCGCGAGCGCCGCACAAGGCGAGTGGGGCGCGCATGGGCGTCTCTGGCGTTAGGGGTTAAGGGGGGTTGAGTTTGGTTCCGCGGCGCGGGATCAACCCCAGCTTCCAAAGCCAGCCGGCCCGCAAGGGCAGGCAAGCGGTGCTGGAAATGAGGCCGAGAGGGGAAGGAATCCGCCTTTCGGCACTCGACGATCTTTGACAACTGAATAGTGCGGCGTCTACATGTGCTCAACCGTCCGGCGGATATCCGGACGGAGAAGCGAAGGCGAATCTGTTCACGGGCAGTGGCCAGTGACGAGTGGCAAGTGGCAAGCGGGTTTGACTGCGGGCCGCCCAACACCAATCATTAACCGCTGTTTCATGTGTGTTGAGCAGATTTTATGGTCAAGCTACTAAGGGCGTACGGTGGATGCCTTGGCGCCAGACGGCGACGAAGGACGCGGCTACCTGCGATAAGCCTCGGGGAGGGGGAAGCACCCTTTGATCCGGGGATCTCCGAATGGGGAAACCCTTCCGGGTAAAACCCGGAAACGGCCCGCTGAATCCATAGGCGGGTACGAGCGAACCCAGGGAAGTGAACCATCTCAGTACCTGGAGGAAGAGAAAGCAACAGCGATTCCGTCAGTAGCGGCGAGCGAAAGCGGAACAGCCCAAACCCAGCTTTCCTTTGAGGTTTCAGCGATGAAATCTCAAAGGAGGGCTGGGGGTTGTAGGGCGCGCGTCGGTGTAGAACCATAGAGTTACCAATCCGGTGGCTAGCTGAACGACTTGGAAAAGTCGGCCATAGGGTGTGATAGCCACGTAGGTGAAAGCTGACCGGACTCTAACGCGCGTTCCTGAGTACCGCGGGGCACGAGAAACCCTGCGGGAATCTACGGGGACCATCCCGTAAGGCTAAATACGTGCTGGCGACCGATAGCGAACTAGTACCGTGAGGGAAAGGTGAAAAGCACCCCTGCGAGGGGAGTTAAAAGTACCTGAAACCGTATGCCTACAAGCAG
>JBJKQV010000299.1:0-17110 GCA_046704985.1 Terriglobia bacterium | reverse complement strand
GGGCTCGAGCGCGTAAAGGCGGTTGAGTGAATCCTGGGGACCGCTCAGGCGCCGCCGGCTGGCAAAATCGCGCGCGTAGCGCACCCGCCCCGGATGCGTGGACAGGAAATCGGAATCCAGCGCCACCACCACATCGGCCTTGCGGAAATCGTAGACGCTTTCCACGTACTGCCCGAAAGCCAGCCGCGCGCCCTCCCAAACATTCTCGCGCCCGACGGGCTCGTACTGGTGCCAGCGGGCCTTGGGATATTGCTTGAGGAAAGCGTCGAGCTGCGCGGCCAGGGTGGGGGAAGTGATCGTCTCGGTAAGGACGCGGAAACCTTCACCCTGGCTGAGCGCCAAAGCCTTCCGCAAACCGGCCCACATATCCATGAAGTCCGACCAGGACGCCGTGCGCCCGTTGTGCACGACCACCTGCGAGCGATCGGGGTCGTAGAACTGCAGGATGGAAGCCTGGGCAAAAGCGTCAGTCGCCCCCAGGCTGCCGGGATGCTCGGGGTTCCCCTCGATCTTGGTCGGCCGTCCCATGTGGCTCTCGACCAACAGGCCCATGGCCACACCGGCCGTGGTAGTGGCGGTGGCGTAAAAGAGCGGCTTGCCGGGAACGATCTGCTCGGGAGCCTGCACGTACGGAACGATCTTCTCGGTGGGCAGGCGCGTGCAGGCGGTCAGCCCCGCCATGGCCGCCGAGGCCGCCATGAGCTTAAGGGCGTCGCGACGCGTCACCCCGCTGGGCTCTTTCTGCGGGTCGTGGGGAAACTCGTGGGCGAGGAACTGCTGGTAGTCGTCGGTCGCCGCCAGCTCGTTGAGGCTGCGCCAGTAGGTCTTGCCGGTCTCCGCCGCCAGCTTCTGCCGCAGGGCCTCAAGATCCAGCGCGTTGTTTTTTCCCGACTCCGACATGGGCCTCACCGCCAATCCAGTCTTATCGATGACACGTATAACAATCCGTCAGCTCGTGCGGTTTCTTGATGTGATAGTCCTTCACCAGCACCCGCCCCAGCGCCAACTGGCTGGTATAAGCGACCCCGCGATAGGTGACCGGGTTCAGGCTGCTGGGAGGCTGATAGGTGGCGCTGAATACATCGCCGCGCGGCCGCACCTTTTCCTCCGGATGGTTATGGCACTGAATGCACCAGCGCATGTAGAGGGTGTGGGCGCGCCAGGTGAGGGGCATGCGGCCAACCTGCCCGTGGCAGGTCGTGCACCCCACGCCCTTGTGGATGTGGATGCTATGGTTGAAATAGACGAATTCCGGCAGCGCGTTGACGCGCTTCCACTCGATCGAGCGTCCCGTGCGGTAGCTTTCGCGCACCGGCTCGAGCATCGGGCTGTGCACCCAGAGCTGCGAGTGGCAGGTCATGCAAGTGTGGGTGGGAGGAATGCCCGCAAACGAGGAGTTCTCGACCGAGGTGTGGCAGTAACGGCAATCGATGCCGTCGTCGGTGACGTGATGCTTGTGGCTGAAGGGCACGGGTTGCTGCTCAGCGACATCCTGGCTGGTGTAATAGGGCGACGTGTTGATGCGGTATGCGAGAAAACCCGCCAGGGACGCGAGAATGACCACAGCAAAGATACTGACCCGCGCGATCGTGTTGGTGCTGCGGTGGAAAATCTGGGACATCGAAGCTTCCGGCTATGTGAACGGCTAGCCGGCTTCCACCTCCTCGGCAGCTCCGCTCGCCGCTCCGTGGAGCGGCGAAAACGGCCGCGCAGGTTTTGTTGCCGGGAGGCAAGTCCCAGGCGCTGGCACAATTCCTAGACACCGCATGGCAAAAGCGAACCCCGCCTGTTAAGACTTCAACGTTGAAAGTTAGGTTAGGTAGATGATGCCCACTGCTTGCGCCGAATGCTGACGGCCGCGCGCTCTCTGGGCCGACTGCCCTTCGCAATACGCAACCCTGCACGCGCCGGTTAGACCGGATATCTTTCTCCGGTAACCTGTAAAACTGGATCTCGCTAAAGGATCAGCCCAAGTCGGTTAGTATAAGCATCCACCCGCAAAGAGTCAACCGGCAAAAATTCCAGAGGGAACTTGCTGCCGCGCCGGCAGGGCGGGATGGACTAGGAACGGGTGGGGGGAACGAGGCGTTCCAGCCCGTCCAGGTAGGGGCGCAAGGCCTCGGGGATGACGACCGAACCGTCGGCCTGCTGGTAGTTCTCGAGCACCGCCAGCCAGGTCCGGCCAATGGCCACCCCGCTGCCGTTCAGGGTGTGCAGGAACTCACTCTTGCCGGACTTGCCGGTGCTCCCGCGCCGGAAGCGCAGGTTGGCGCGTCGCGCCTGGAAAGCTTCAAAATTCGAGCAGGAGGAGATCTCCTTGTACTCGCCGCTGGAGGGCAACCAGACCTCCAGGTCGTAGGTCTTGGCGGAACTGAATCCCAGATCGCCGGTCGAAAGCGCCATCACGCGGTAGGGCAGCCCGAGCCGCTGCAAGACCATCTCGGCGTCGCGAGTGAGCGATTCCAGCTCCTCGTAGGAGCGCTCGGGGAGGGCGAACTTGACCAACTCCACCTTCTGAAACTGGTGCTGGCGGATGATGCCGCGCACGTCTTTGCCGTAAGAGCCCGCCTCGCTGCGGAAGCAGGCCGTCCAGGCGCAGAGCTTGACGGGCAACTCGTCACCCTCCAGCACTTCGCCGCGGAAGAGGTTCGTGACCGGCACCTCGGCAGTGGGAATCAGCCAGTAATCCGTCCCCTCCAGCTTGAAGAGGTCGGAAGCGAACTTGGGAAGCTGCCCGGTGCCGTAGAGGCTCTGGGAATTGACGACGAAGGGCGGGAAGACTTCGCGATAGCCGTGCTCGCGGGTGTGCAGGTCGAGCATGAAGTTGGCGAGCGCGCGTTCGAGTTTCGCGCCCGGGCCCCAGTAGACGGCAAAACGCGCTCCCGCCAGCTTGGCGGCGCGCTCGAAATCCAGGATACCCAGGCGTGGCCCCAAGTCCCAGTGCGCCTGGGGCTCAAAATCGAACTGCCGCGGTTCGCCCCAACGGCGGATTTCCTGGTTTTGCGCGGCGCTCGAGCCCACCGGCACGCTGTCGTGGGGAAGGTTGGGAAGATTGCCCATCAACTCGCGCAGTTGCTGGTCGAGAGCGCCGGCCTGCTCGTCGAAGCGCTTGATTTCGCCTCCCAAACCCTTCATTTCGGCGATCAACGCCGAGGCGTCCTGCTTCTGCTTTTTGAGGGCGGCGATCTGCTCGGAAACCTTATTGCGGTGCGCCTTGCGGCTCTCCGCCTCCACCAGCGCCCGGCGGCGCTCCACGTCCAGGGCCTCGAAATGGTCGAGCGCGCCAGCCAGGCCGCGCTCCTCGAGCTTTCGCTTTACCAGTTGCAAGTTGTCGCGCACGAACCCCAGATCCAGCATCTTCTCTCCCTTAGCGGCGAATACGCCAATCTAAACCAGGCGGGCGAGGGTGTCAAATTCCCGCCCCCGCGCGCTTTGACAAGTTCCGGATTTTCGAGTACCGTGAGCAAGACTCCGGAGGATTCAAATGCGTTATCTATTGGTGGGACTGGCGGCTTTGACTCTGCTCGCGAGCGCCTGCGGGGTGCATAAGCCCTCGGCCGAGGAGCAGGCGGTGCGCGCCGCCATCAACGACCACCTGAGCCATCAGCGCGGTCTGGCCCTCAACAACATGAAGACCCAGTTCAAGAGCGTCACCATCCAGGGCGACACGGCGCACGCCGAGGTGCGCTTCCAGAGCATCGCCAAGCCCGACCTGGCGGTGGGCATGAACTACACGCTGAAGCGCGTGAACGGTAAGTGGCAGGTGGAATCGAGCACTCCGGAGGCGAGCATGGGGCCCGATTCGCATCAGCACCCCGAAACTTCTCCGACCCCGGCGCCCCCAGCCCCGGCCGCGACCGGCCAGCCGAAACCCGCTCCCTCGCACTGAGCGCGCGCCGCGCTTACAGGTTCATGGCGCGCCGCTCTTTCTTCAACTGCTCCAGGAGCTCCTTGATTTCTTTCTCCTTGGCTTTGTCGGGCTTGCCCTTCAAGTAGCCCTTGGCGGCGTTGGCAGTCTGCTCCGTCTCCTCGGCCATCACCTTGAACTTCTGCGCGTCGTTATAGTGCTTGCGGTCGAGGGCGCGGGCGCCGTTGAGGAGCTGGCGGGCCAGGAAAAAGGTGAAATCGAAAGCGGGAATCTTGGCCGAGCCGCCGCTCAAGGCGGTGCGGGCCTTGGTGCGATCGCCGCCCAGGGCTTCGCCCAGCACGTCGTCCACCGCCTTGCGCATGGAAGCTTGCGCGGCGGCTGCCTGAACGTCAGTGGCGATCCGGATGCCTTGCCGGACGCGGTCCAACTGGGTCACTTCCTCCGGCCCCTCCGCGGCGGGGTAAGAAGCATCCAGGGTGAACTCGGCGGGAGTGCTGCCCTCTTTCAGCAGGTCGTGGGCGGTCTGCCCCAGGTCCAGCGCCGCGCGCGCGCCGGAGTTGGTGACGTCGCCGCTCACATCCTCGTAGCTCGCCCGGGTCTGGCTGTTCTTGGTGGCCTTGGCTCCCGCCATGTAGGCGTCGGAAAGCTCCAGATAGGAACGAATGCGCGCGCTGTAGATGATGGCCCGCAGCACCCGCGCGCGTTCCGTGAAAGGTCCGGAAGCCGTGGGCGCGGCCATGCTTTCCGTGCTGTCCAGCACGCCGTCGAAGTTGCTGTTCTTGAACTGGTCCTGGGCGCGGGCGTACTGGCTGCCCGGACCCGCCGGCTTCGGGGGAGCCTCACAGCCGATCACCCCCAAAGATCCCAACAACACCAGCAGAAGAAGACGATGGGGAAAAGAAAAATGCGGTGGGTTCATGAGCCCTCCTCAAGGGAGTTTGCCCACGACATACGGAGGAGTCCCCCCGGCCCCCGAACCCGTCTTGACCCTGCTCCGCCCTTCGTCGCGGGAATGACGCTGCCCCGGAATAACGCGCACCGGGGGCGGCTGGGGCCTGGGTTTCGCGGCTCAATATATGCCAGCCCCGGCGCGAATTCAAGGCGTCAAAAAGCAACCCGCCTGCCGGGCACAGGCCCGGAAAACCCGCGGGTCGCGAGTGTTATCGAAGCCGACTACATCCCCTCCTCAGGAGTGAAATGAATGGTCATCGTTTCACCCTTCAGGCGCATCTCCATCATCTTGTGCTGGTTGTTGGGAGTCGACTCGTAGAGAACTTCGGTATGGACGTTCTTGCGCGAGCTCGGCTTGCAGTGGCAGGGCACTTCGGCAACCACTTTGTGCTTCTGGACGAACCGCACGGCCTTCCCGTTCTCGACCATACTCACCTTATACGTACCCGCCTTCAGTTGATGGCCTCCAGGAAGAAGGCACGTGTAATCAACCGAGACTGTGTGGGTCTTTTCGGCCTTCGCGCTCACCGCGCCGAAGAACATCACGATCCCGACCACCACGAGCGCTTTTACCACCAGGTTTCTGGACATCCTCGACCTCCTTGGAATTCGAACCGGACCTGTCCTCAACGGCTGGCTGTTACTCCTCCCAGACTTTTCGTCAGCCCGACCGGAGGCTTCTTTGCTCACGACCGGCACGATGCACAGGTCCGAAAGATTTCACGCACGATTGATGCCAAGGCAGCCTTCCGACGGCCTCACCCTTCTCGCGATGCAACCCCTTCAAAATGCGCAAATTATCCGGGGACTAGAAAACTACAAGAAGGATGTTTCAGTCTTTGCCGAAAACCGTTCTCAGCTGGATGCGCGAAAAAACTCCATGTGGTTTGCTCCACACCTGGGAACTGCGCAACGACTTATTGTCGAAATCACGTACGATAGCGCCACAGAGCTTTTTTCCCTTCCCCTACGGTTTTTTGCTGAGGGTCGGCGGGCGCCCCAGTGTTGGCCTCGGCAGCGCGCGCGCGCGAGCTTAGGTGTATCCTTAGGAGCTGAAGGCCATGAGAAGGATTTCCCGCGCTAGTGCGGCTATTTCGTGCTTTTTTCTGCCGGCGTTCGCGGCAGCGCTTGCCTTCGGGCAGGGGCCGCCTGCCACTCTGAAGCAGCTCGTCGAGCAGGGGAACACCTACGCGCACCAGCAGCAATGGAAGCAGGCGGCGGGGGCTTACCGCCAGGCGCTCAAGCTGGACCCGCGCAGTGCGCCAGCACACTACGGGATGGCGGCAGTTTACGTCGCGACAGGGCAGGTGCCGGAAGCCATCCAGGAGTTTGAAGAGGTTCTACGCCTGAACCCCGACTTCCCCGGCCTGCACCGGGCGCTCGGGCGGCTGTACGAATCCCAGGGCGAGACGGGGAAGGCACTGCAAGCATTCCAGGCGGAAGTTGCAGCACACCCGCAGAACGCCGAAGCACATTCCGATCTGGGCGGAGCGCTGACCGCAGCTCAGCAGTATCCGCAGGCGGCGCGCGAGTATCACCGGGCGCTGAAGTTGAAGCCCGGCGACGCGGAGATTGAGGAGGCACTGGCCGCTTCTCTGGCCGCGGGCGGGCAGTTTCCGGAGGCCATTGCCGAGTATCACCAGGCGCTGCGCGTAGCCCCCCACAACGCAGACCTACACCACGGGCTGGCGAGCGCCCTGGCTATGGCCGGCAAACTCGACCAGGCCATCCCCGAGTACCGCGCCGCGGCGCGCCTGCGCCCCGACGACGCGGACCTGCACATGAGCCTTGCCAACGCCCTGCGCGAAAACGACGCGCTCATTCCCGCCATCCACGAATACCGCCGCGCCGTCGAGTTGCGTCCCGGGCAGATTGCCTTCCGCTTTCAACTCGCCCTGGCTTACCGTCAGGCGGGCGATTACGTAGATGCCATCAAGGAACTGCGGCGGGTAATTCTTCTCCAGCCCCGCTACGCCCCCGCGCACCAGGAGCTGGCCGCCACCTATCTTTCCATGGGCGACCATCCGGCCGCCATCGCCGCCTACCACGACGCGCTGCTGCTGCGCCCCCGCGACGCGGCGCTCCACGAAGCGTTGGGCCTGGTGCTGCGCCAGACGGGCGATTTGAAAACCGCCGTCGAGCAGTTGCAGCAGGCGGTGAAGCTGGCGCCCAACACTCCCGAGTACCATCGCAATTATGCCGAGGCGCTGGAAGCTTCCGGCGACCTGCCAGCAGTGATTCAGGAATATCACCAGGAGGTGCGCCTACGCCCCTACGTCGCCGGGGCGCGCCTGCGCCTGGCCAATGCCTACGCCTCCAAAAACAACTGGCCGCATGCGGAAGCGCAATACCGCCAGGCGCTGAAGCTGGAGGCCGGCAGCCCGGAGTTGCACTACCGTCTGGGCATGGCCCTCAAGGCGCAGGGAAAAGACGATGAGGCACTCAAGGAGCTGCGCCGTGCCGTCAAGCTGAACCCCGACTACGCTCAAGGCTTGGAGGCGGAGGGCGACCTGCTGGCCGCGCAGAAGAATTTTGCCCTCGCCGTGCCCGCCCATCGCGACGCCTTGCGCCTCCGCCCCGAAGACGCTTCCCTGCACGCCCGCCTCGCCCAGGCCCTGGCGGCCAATAACGACTTGCCCGGCGCCATCAAGGAATGGCGCCAGGCCGTCCAGGCCGACCCGACGAACCGGCAGTACGATCTCGCACTCGCCAAGGCGCTCGAGCAGCACGGCGAGTTGCCGGCCGCCGCCGAGGCCTTGCGCCAGGGCCTGAAAGCGGCCCCCGGCGACGCCGACGCGCAAATGGAACTGGGCCGCACGCTCGCCGCTTCCCACGACTGGAAGGGCGCCGCGCAGGCTTTCCGCGCCGCGCTCCAGGCGCGCCCGCATTGGCCGCCAGCGCACGCCCAACTTGCGCTGGCGCTGGACGAGCTGGGCAACGCCGCCGAGGCTTCCCAGGAGGCGCAGGCAGCGCTCGCCGTCACTCCCAACCTGCCGGAAGCGCATTTTGCCCTGGGCCAGGCCTGGGTGAGCATGGGGCGCGTCTCGCAAGGGTTGGAGGAGTTTCGCGAGGCGCTGCGCACGCGGCCCGATTACGCTCCGGCGCGTTGGGCGCTCGCCGAAGGGCTGCGCCAGAGCGGCCTGCTCTACGAAGCGGAGGGCGACTACCGCGAATACCTGCGCCTGCGCCCCTCCGACGCCGCCGCCCATCGTGCTCTCGCCGGAGTGCTCATGACCAGGAAGGAATACCCCGCCGCCGTTCAGGAGTTCCAGGCGGCGCTGCGCCTCGCGCCTCAGGATGCCCCGACGCACTTCCAGCTCGCCACGGCGCTGGAAGCTGCGGGCGAGACCCCCGCCGCGCGGCAGGAATATGAATCCTACCTACAGCTCGCTCCCGCAGGCCCTCACGCCGCCCAGGCGCGCGCCCGCCTGCGCAAGCTTCGCCGCGCCAACCCCTAAACTACCTGTCGCAAGCCAATCAAAATTGAAGTGTCATTCCGAGGACGCCGCGGGGTTTTGGAGTCCGTGGGTTTCACCCACGGCTATCAATATTTGACCCTACGGGGTCAACCCGTTGCCCTGCCGACGCCGGAGGCGTCGAATACTGAAAGCCGGGGGTAAAACCCCCGGAAACCGCAAACCCCCATACTTTGTTCAGGCTTTGTTTCCAACCCCGAAGGGGTTGAACCAGATCGGCAGGCGCAGACTCGCCCGCAGGCGGGCCCGCGACCTTGCGACCGGAATTTCGTGGGATTGAAGGTGCGCTCGGCGCAACTTTCGGATCACTTGTTCATAATCAACTTGGCGATGGTCTGCAACTGCATGAAGGACGTACCCTCGTAGATCTTGCCGATCTTGGAATCGCGCAGGTATTTTTCCGCCGGATAGTCCTTGGTGAAGCCGTACCCTCCGTAAACCTCCAGGCACTCGGAGGCCACGCGCTCGGCCACCTGCGAGCAGAAATACTTGGCCATGGCCGCTTCCTTGACGTAGGGCTGGCGGGCGTCCTTCAGCCGCGCAGCGTTGTAGGTCATCAGCCGCGCCGCTTCCACTTCCGTGGCCAGGCGCGCCAACTGGAACTGCACGCCCTGGAACTCGGCGATGGCCTTGCCGAACTGCTTGCGCTCCTGTGCGTAGCTCGCGGCGTGCTCGACCGCTCCGCGCGCCACGCCCACCATCTGCGCGCCGATGCCGATTCTGCCTTCGTTGAGCGTCTCGATGGCCACCTTATACCCCTTGCCCACCTCGCCCAGGACGTTGGCTTTGGGCACGCGGCAATCTTCCAGAATCAACTCGCAGGTCGAAGAGGCGCGGATGCCCAGTTTGTCTTCCTTCTTGCCCACCGTAAAGCCCGGCGCGTTGCGCTCCACCAGAAACGCCGTGATGCCCTTGTACCCCGCCTCGCGGTTGACGGTGGCGAAGACAATGTAGAGGCCCGCTTCCTTGGCGTTGGTAATCCAGAGCTTGCGGCCGTTCAGGACGTAGGCGTCGCCGTCTTCTTTGGCGCGCGTTTCCAGCGCAAACGCGTCGCTCCCCGCGTTGGGCTCGGAAAGCGCGTAGGCGCCCACCGTGTCGCTGGAGAGCTTGGTGAGGTAGATCTTCTTCTGCGCCTCGTTGCCCCAGCGCATCACGGCGTTGGTCACCAGGGTGTTCTGTACGTCCACCACCACGCCCGCCGAGGCATCCACGCGCGAGAACTCCTCGATGGCCAACACCGACATGAAGAACGTTCCGCCGCTGCCGCCGTAGGCTTCCGGCACCTCGATGCCCATAAAACCCTGGGCGAAAAAGTGCTCGATCAGCTCCTTGCGGAAAACCCCCTCGCGGTCCATCTCCGCGGCGTGTGGGCCAACTTCCTTCTCGGCAAACTCCCGCGCCGCGGCTTGGAACATCTGCTCTTCTTCACTGAGGACGGTCAAAGGTTGGGCGGCGGAGACACGTGCAGCAGCAGGTTCGGACATGGGAAACACCTCCTGGGCGGCTCGCGAAATCTTATCACAATGCGGGAAGGAAATAGGAAATAGGAATTAGGAATCAGGGGAAGCGGACTCTAAGTCGCAGCGGCGCTGGAGGCGCTTCAAGAACCGGCGGGAGGCGCGCTTGTGCTGCGCGCTTCGTCGAGCGCCCGGTTGGCCAGGCGGTCGGCGTGAGCGTTCTGAGCGCGCGGTACGTGGCGGATGCGGAACCTTTCCAGGCGCGCAATCATTTCCCGCGCGCGCTCGAAGCGCGGCTTCAGGTCGGGACTCTTCACCTTGTAGCGGCCTTCAAGCTGCCGCACCATCAGTTCCGAGTCGCTGACCACCAGCAGGCTGCGCGCTGCGTGCGCCAGGGCGTACTCGAGCGCCGCCAGCAACCCCTCGTACTCGGCCACGTTGTTGGTGGCGCGGCCCAGGCAGCGCCCAAAGGCGGCGCGCGGCTCCCCGTCCGCCGACTCCACCACCACGCCGTAAGCCGCCGGCCCGGGATTGCCCCGCGACGCGCCGTCAATGTGCGCGACCAGTTCGGAGGACGCCGAAGAGGGTTGAGGCATGGAATGGGATGAGCGGCCGGGACGGCGGGCTCAGGCGGTGGCCTGCGCGCTGCCGGCGCTGGCTCCTTCGCTATCGGTGGCGGGAGGCTCGACGTAGTAGAGAATGCGGCTGCAGCTTTCGCAGGTGATGACCGTGTCGTTGGCGCGCACGTCGTTATAGAGCTGCGGGCGCAGGCAGACGTTACAGGCGGTGCAGAAACCGTTGCGCACTTCCGCCAGCGCCACCCCGCCACGCCCCGCGCGCACGCGCTCGTAAATGACCAGGGTGCTCTCGCTCAGTCCCTGCGCCAGCTCCTGGCGCCGCTTGAGCATGCGCTCGCGCTCGTCGACGTCGGCCTGGCGCAGCCCTTCCAGGTGCGCCTTCTCGGAAGCCACGCGCGACTTCTCGCTCTCCAGCCGCGCCGCCGCCTCGGCAATGGCCTTCTGAATCTCTTCCGCCTCGATCATCTTCTCGAGCAGGCGGTCTTCCACCCCGCGGATGTTCCCTTCCTCGCCCTCGATCTCCTTGAGCATGGCGCGGTACTGCTCGTTGGTCTTCACTTCGTAGAGCTGGTCTTTGTGCTTGGAAATCTTCTGGCGGATGGCCTGAACTTCCGCTTCCATGTCGCGGCGCTCTTTCTGGTTGGCCGTCAGGCGTTCCTGGCGGTCGCGATGCGCGCGCAGGAACTCTTCCAGTTGCTGCTCGAGGGTCTGGATCTGGGAAGGTAAGGCGTCAATCTGTGCGCCCAGCTCCCCGATCTTCAGGTCGGCTTGCTGGAGCTCGATGGCGATTTGCAAATCCGGATGCACTGGGTTTCCTGCCCGCCTCCATCATCGCACAAACCCGCGCCGGCATCAACCCGGACGGCGGAGCGCGGCAGGGGCGGGAATGTTTCGCCGCGCCGCCGCGGGGGGCTAGACGCCCGGCGCTCCTAGCCCCACTGCTGCGGCTACATTACGAGCCTAGCCTAAGAAAACGGCCACAGGGCGCGGGCGGCGAGGGTTCGCAGGGCTACGCGCCCGGCGTTTTGGGCTGCCCCATCATTGTGCAAAACTTCCCTCCCCCGACGCCCCTCGTAGGCAGCTAGCCTTGTCAAGGGGAAATTTCGGCCCGGCGCACGGAGATTGGTAACTTATTGAAAACGTGATGAATACAAACGAGGGCCCGAAAATGCCCAATATTTACGGGGTTTCTTGCGTATTGCCGGGTTCGACACCGTGCGGCATATTTCCACAACCTTTTCCACAGCCTTCTCACCCGCAAGAATACTGCCTTCAGGCGTCCTGGGGAGGCTTCCTTCCCCCGCCGGCGCGCCCTTCCACGCGCCGCTTGAGCGAAGGTGTGACTCGCGCCCGCACATAGAGACGATTGTCCTCCAGGCGCTGGGCAAGCACGGTTCCCCAGCGGTGCAGGAGCGCCAGATCCTCGCCGTCCGTGGCGGCAAGATCGAAATCCGCCTCCACGGGCGCGTCCTGTTCCAGCATCGTGTCCATGCGCTCGAGCAGAAGCGCCAGCCCTTCGCCCTTGAGCGCCGAGACACCCACTTCCTCGACGCCGCGGCGGTTTCGCGCGGCGCCCAGCACCTGCGCCTGGTGCGCGTCCAGTAGATCCACTTTGTTCCAGACGTGCAGGCGGGGCATTTCCGCCACCCCCAACTCTTCCAGCATGCCCTCCACCGCCGCGTCGTGCGCTTCGTGCTGCGGATGAGAAACGTCGGTGACGTGCACGAGCAGGCTCGCTTCCTGCAATTCCTCCAGGGTGGCGCGAAACGCCGCCACCAGGTGGGGAGGCAATTGGCGGATGAAACCCACCGTATCGGAAACCACAGCGGGGCGGTGCGAAGGCAGGGGCAGGGCGCGCACCGTGGGGTCGAGGGTGGCGAACATGCGCCCGGAGGTGGAAACACTGGCGCGCGTCAGAGCGTTGAAGAGGGTGGATTTGCCCGCGTTGGTGTAGCCGACCAGGGCGACGGTGAGGAAGCGCGCCTGACGGCGGTGCTGGCGGTGCAAGGCGCGCTGCGAGCGCACCTGCTCGAGGGCTTGGCGCAATTTGCGGATGCGCAGGCGGATGCGTCGGCGGTCGAACTCCAACTGCTGCTCGCCGGGTCCGCGCGTGCCGATGCCGCCGCCCAGCCGCGACAGCAGCGTTCCCCGCCCCGCCAGGCGCGGCAGCAGGTAGTTGAGCTGCGCCAGCTCGACCTGCAGTTGCCCCTCGCGGCTGCGCGCCCGCCGCGCAAAGATATCCAGGATGAGCTGCGTGCGGTCCAGTACCTTGAGGTCGAGCGTCTCTTCCAGGTTGCGCAGTTGGGTGGGGGTCAGGTCGTGATCAAAGATCACCAGGCGGGCGCCCAGGCTCCGGGCGGCGGCGCGAACCTCCTGCGCTTTGCCGCGTCCGATCAGGGTGGCGGGGTCGGGCCGACGGGCGCGTTGCAGGACCTGTCCCGCCACGCGCGCTCCGGCGCTGCGGGCCAGCTCGTTCAGTTCTTCCAGGCTCTCCTCACCGGCGGCCACGGGCGGCAGGGCTCCCGCCCGCCGCCACTCTTCCCAGCCCACCAGGTAGGCGTTCTCCAGCGCTTCCCCGCGGCGAATGGGTCAGCCCTCCTGTCCGGAGTTCGCCGGACGCGAGGCAGGAGCGCCGGCGCGCGGCAACAGAACCGTGGAGATAGCGTGCTTGAAAATCAACTGCTCGTGCCCGTTGCTTTCCAAGACCACGGAGAACTTGTCGAAGCTGCGGATGCGCCCCGTCAGCTTGACGCCGCTCAGCAGGTAGATGGTAACCGCCAGTTTTTCCTTACGCGCGGAATTTAAAAAGCCATCCTGGATATTTTGCGGTGGTTTCTCCATGTTTTTCCCTTTAGTAAGTTTTCTTCCTTCTGAAGTTGGGACGTTATCCAGGGTCATTCCGTTACCTCCCAGTGGCAAGTGCGGGCGGCGGGGAGCCGGGCGGCCAGCCAGCCGCCCACGCGGCGTACCACGCGTGGGTCGTCCCCGAAGCCCTCAATCCATTCTACGTCCGCCTCGCGGCGGAACCAGGTCCTTTGCCGCTTGGCGTACTGGCGGGTCGCCGCCTGCGCGCGGCGTACCGCCTCATCCCTGGAGATCTCTCCGCGCAGGGCTTCGACCGCCTGCGCGTAGCCGAGGGCGCCCAGAGGCGCCGGCGGGCGCGCAGCGTCCGCGCGGGCCAAGGCGGCGCGCGCCTCCTCCCACAAGCCCCCTGCAAACATCTTCTCCACGCGGGCGTCAATGCGCCGCGCCAGCTCTTCGCGGGGCGGGCGCAGGCCGATCTTGAGGGCCCGAAAACCCCGCAATCCCCGGCGCCCGCGCGCTTGCAAAGCCGAAATGGGCTCTCCTGCGAGCAGGCGGACTTCCAGGGCGCGAATGATCTTCTGCGTATCGCGCGGCTGGATGCGCGCCGCCGAGGCGGGGTCCAGGCGCGCCAGCAGGCGATGCAGGAATTCGCGCCCGCGCCGCCCGGCCGCCGCGCCCAACCGGGCGCGCAGTGCTTCCGAGCGCGGCGGGCCGTCGAACAACCCCTCCAGCAGCGCCCGCAGGTAGAGCCCCGTGCCGCCCACCAGAATGGGCAGGCGCTCGCGGCGGCGCAGTTCCCCCAACACCTCTACCGCGCGGCGGGCGAAATCTCCCGCCGTGAAGCATTCCTCGGGATTCACGCAATCGAGCAAGTGGTGGGGTATGCCGCGGCGCTCGGCGGGCGGAACCTTGCCCGTGCCCACGTCGAATCCGCGGTAGACCTGGACGGAATCGAAGTTGACGATCTCCGCCCCCAGCGGCCCGGCCAGTTGCAGCGCCAACTCGGACTTGCCGGAAGCGGTGGGACCGAGGATGACCAGCAGCGGAAAAGCCGCGTCTGCGCCTAGCGCGCCCACCAGAGCAGGCGCAGATAGCGCGCCATCAGCAGGCCGAGGATCGCCCCCAGTAGCAAGAAGCAGCCCAGGAGCTGGTTTCGGGAAGGACGCAACATCAGCTTGCGAGGCCGCCGGGGCCGTCGCACCGCCCCGGCGGAAGGAGCCGCCGCCCGGCGGCGGCTCCTTTTCGGAATTTCTCTTCACCCACAAATTCTATCCGTCCCGGGACGCCGTTTCAATATTGGTGGCCGTAGCCCAGGTTGTAAAGAAAAACGAATTGCAGGACGAGGTGCTTGCCGGTGAACTGCTGGGGCAGCGGCGGAAAAGGATTGGAGGCGCGAATGGAAGCCAGGGCCGCGCGATCCAGCGCCCCGGAGCCGGACGAAGCCACCAGGCGAATCTGCGGGACCGAGCCGTCTTTGAGGATCTCGAAGACGATGCCCACCCGCCCCTTCTCTCCCAGGCGCGCGGATTCCGGAATCACCGCGTACCAGTTCTGGCGAACCACGTAGATGACCCGGGCCAGATAGGGCCCGAAGTTCACACCCCGCGTGTCGGAAAGGATGACCGGGCCTTCCGTCGAGAAGTTGGGATTAAGATTGTTGAACTGGTCGACCGAGCTGCCCGGCCCTTGCACGGTGCCCGCGGCCCGCCCGCGCGCCGCGGCGGCCAGGGACTGCTGGATGGCGTCGCCGGGGGTCGTCAGGGGCAGACGCAATTGCGCGCTCTGCGGACCTTTCGGCCGCGGAACGTCCTCCAAGCTCAGCTGATCCTTCTTGGGCGCGGGAGGCGGGGGCGGGGCCTGAACCTTGGCGCTTTGCGCGGGCGCGGGAGGCGTCCCGGCCACCTTGGGAGGAGCGGGAGGCAGCTTGGGAGCGCCGCCGGCGATCTCCGGCAAGTGCGTATTGCCGCGCATATAAGGCATCTCCAGGCCGTGGGGATTCACCTTCGGCGCAGGCCCTTCGGCGTGGCGGTTCTTGTCGGAGAGATTGTTGGTGCGCGGGGGCGGCTGGTGCTTAAGCAGGTCGGGCGGCATCACCAGGAAGGTGTCTTGCGGCGGCTTGTCCGGCTGCACCACGATGCCCATCATTCGCGCCCCGCCGCGGAAAATCTCCGGCGCCATGACCACAAACAGCACCAGCAAGGCGTGAAACAACACGGAGGCCAGGAACACCGCGGAGCGGCGCCAGCGCGCCGCTTCGTTGTCCGTCTCCAACAGGATGCGGAGTTGTGGTTCGGCGCTCATGAGCGAATCCCTGATGACTTCCCGGCTCATTCCCGGCGGGTGCGCGCCCGCCCTTCCGTTATCTTACAACTCTCCGCTGCGTCCCGCCGCGCGGGTGATGGGAACGTGCAGGCGGGCGGCGTGTTCCTCGATAGCGGTCATCACACGTTCGGCCAGCGCCAGCGCCGCGCGCCCTTCCCGCCCGCCCACCAGCGGCGGGCGGCGGGTGCGCACCGAATCCACAAAGGCCGCCAGCTCGGCGCGCAGCGGGTCATCGGGCTCGGCGGCCAGCTGTCGAAAGCCGATCTGCGGCGCTGCGCCTTCGCGATTGACGCTCACCACCAGCGCGTCGCGGCGCGAAAAATCAATAGACACGTACTCGTAGGGCTGAAAATAGCGAAACTTCCTCACCTTTTCCGTGCTGGCGCGGCTGGCAGTCAGGTTGGCCACCGCACCGTTCTCGAATTCCAGGCGCGCGTTGGCAATGTCCACCTTGTCGGAGAGCACCGCCAAGCCCACCGCGTGCACCATGCGCAGCGGCGATTCCACCATCCACAGCACCAAGTCCAGGTCGTGAATCATCAGGTCAAAGACCACGTCCACGTCCAGGCTGCGGGGGCTGAACACACCCAGGCGATGAATCTCAAAAAAGACCGGATGATGGGTCACCGCGCGCGCCGCTACAACCCCGGGATTGAAGCGCTCCAGGTGACCCACTTGTAGGATGCAGTTTCGGGCCTCGGCGTGCGCGATAACTTCGTCCGCTTCCTCCAGGGTGCGGGTGAGGGGCTTTTCCAGCAGCACGTCCACGCCGCGCTCAAAAGCCTGCCGCGCCAGATGGGCGTGCTCACTGGTGGGAATCACCCCGCTGATGGCCCGCACCGCTTCCAGGGTTTCGTCCAGGCTCTCGAAGGTGCGCACTCCCAACTCGTCCGCCACCTGGCGGGCACGGGCAGAGTCCAGGTCGTAGACCCCCACCAACTGCGCCTCCGGCACGCGCAGGAATTCCTGCGCGTGGTGGCGGCCGTGCTCGCCCACGCCCACCACCGCTACAGGTAGACGTTGCGGCGGTGCGCCCGGGGACAGAGGAGAAGGGTTACTCATGCCCTGCCTCCCTGGCGTTTACTCATCTCGGCTCTGCTCACGCCCACGCGTTCAATCCTTCCAGCCCACGACAGCGATGCCCGCGCGGTCGGCCCGGGCGATCAACTCCTGGCGCTCGAACAGCAGGGTCTTGCGCGCATCCACGGCAAGGACGCGGGCGTTCGCCCGCTCCATCACCTCGATCGTCTTGGGGCCTACCACCGGGACGTCAAAGCGCATGTCCTGGCGGGGCTTACTAACTTTGACGACCGCCAGGCGCCTTCCGTTACTCAACCCCGCGGCCCGTTCGATGGTGGCGTCGGTGCCCTCCATGGCTTCTACAGCCACGCAGGCGCGGTCGGCCACCACGATGGTCTGGCCTATGTCCAGCCCTGCCATGGTTTTGGCGATCTCCCGCCCGTAGGTGAGGTCGGCCATCTCGCCTTCATCGGGGGCGCGCGCGGTCAGCGTGCCCTCTCCTGCGAGGTTGGCCTGCAGAAAGAGCGTCGAATCCACCACCGTCATCCCGCGGTCTTCCAACATGCGCACGAAGGCGCCGATCAGGGCGTCGGTATTGCGCCGCTGCAGCCCTTGCAGCGCGCGGCTGAGGAT
>JBJKQV010000298.1:0-12090 GCA_046704985.1 Terriglobia bacterium | reverse complement strand
CTCTTGAGCCGCGCCTGGGCCATCTCCGCCTGGGCCACCGCGCTGTCCAGCTGGGAGCGCGAAGCAACGCTCTGGTGGAAGAGGTCGCGCGTGCGGCGCAAGGTCAGCTGGGCGTTATGGGAATCGGCCTGCGCCTGCTCGACGGCGGCGCGCGCGGCGGCGATTTCCTGTGGGCGCGAGCCCGCTTCCATTTCTTGTAGCTTCGCCTCCGCCGCTTGCTGGTTGGCCTTGGCCTGGTCCAGCTGCGCCTGGTATTCACTGTCGTCGAGGCGCACCAGCACCTGCCCCTCTTTCACCTTGTCGCCTTTCTCCACACCCACCCACGCGACCTTGCCGACCACCTTGGAGCTGACCTCGATGGTGTGGTGCGCGACGATGTAGCCGCCCGCCGTCAGGGTGACGGGCCCCGAAGAAGCGCCGCCTTCCACCCGCGGCAGCGCCACGGTGACTTCCGGAACCGTGCTGAAGGCGCCCAGAAAAGCCAGCACCACCACTAGGACAATCGCTGCCGCCCCGGCGATGAGCAGATAGCGCCGCCAGGGGCCGGGCGGTTGGGGAGAAAAAGACTCTTTGCGCGAGCGGTCGATGCGCAACGCGCTCAAGTCGGATTGTGGGCGGTCGTCGAGGGGCATGCTAGTCTCCCGGTCATATGGAGCGCAGTGCCGTCACGATGTTCTCGTGCGCGGCGCGCCAAGCGGGCAGCAGCCCGCCCAGAAATCCCATCAGCACGGAAAAGATCAGTCCAATCGCAAACAGCTCCGGCGTGACGCGGAAATTGAAGGCTACCTCGCTGAAGGTGGCAAAGTTGGTGGTGCCGGTGGAAAAGCCGTTGACGGGCAGGGCGAGCAGGCAGCCCGCCAGCCCGCCGCAGGCCGCAATCAGTACTGATTCGATGACGAAGCTGAGCAGGATGCTGCCGCGCGAAAATCCCAGCACGCGCAGCGTGCCGATTTCCTTGGTCCGTCGTGCGACCGCGGCGTACATGGTATTCATGGCGGCAAAGCAGGCGCCCACGGCCATCAGCACGGCGATGAAAATGCCGAAGGCCTGGATGGGCTTGGCCGTCTCGGTCTGGCTGTCGTAGTACTCGCGCTCCGTCTGCGCTTTCAGGTGCAGGCGGCGGTCGCCGGTGATCTGCTCTTTCAGCCGGGCCACGGCGCCGGCGTCGGCGGCGCGCACAATCACGTCCGAATAGCTCTGGCGATCGAAGTCCTGCCCCAGCTCGTTGACGTCCGCCCAGATTTCGGAGTTGTAGGCGGAGTTGCCGGCCGTAAACAGGCCCACCACCGTCCAGTAGCCTTTGGCAAACTTCAGTTTGTCGCCCAGGGCGCAGTCCTGAAAGCGCTCGGCAATGCGGCGGCTGACCACCACCTCGCGCAGCCCGGGGTGGAACATGCGCCCGGCGACGATCTTGAAGTTGGGGCGCAGCGACGGCCCGTCGGGCCCCATGCCGCGGATGGTGATGTTGGACCCCTGCGACTGCCCGATGCGAGGAAGGTTCATCAGCACCACCACTTCCGGCGAGACCCTGGGCTCTCCCTGCGCGTCGACGGCAACGCCGTGCAGGTACTTGATGATCTGCAACGAATCGCGCGCCACAAAGCTCACCGTCTCGGACTGCGAGCCCTCGCGCATGACCAGCACGTTCAGCGGGTCGCCGGTCGAGGCCAGGGACGACTGCAAACCTTCCGCCAGCGCCATCAGCACCACGAAGACCGCCACCGTGAGCGTGATGCTGAAGGCAGTCATGGCGGTGGTGGTGCGCCGCACCGTCAGGTTGCGGAGATTATATTTGAGCGGTATGGCCATCCTTGAACCTCATCATCCCACGTAGCGGAGCGCTTCGGCAATCCTGACGCGCGAAGCCCGCAGGGCGGGGAACACCGCGCTCAGCAGTCCCGCCGCCGCCGCAATACCCAGGCACGCCCAGACGGTGGCCAGGGGCACCCGGAAATCGGCCAGGAAGCCGCCCTGATTGGCCACAAATCCCACCGCCGTGTAGAAGCCGAAAGACATCACAAATCCCGCCAGGGCGCTGGTCCCCGCGGCAGCCCAACGAACCGCCTTGAGCCATCGCCGTGAAGGGGACCCCGCAAACAGCGACCACATCCCCAGACCCAGGACCGCGCCTCCCGCCAGTCCGAAGGGCAAGCCCATCGCCGGGCTGTAGTTGTGCGTGGCCACGATGTAGGCGTAGGCGAGCTTGGCGCCCACCGCGCCCAGCACCCCTCCCAGCAAGGCGATACTCACCGACTCTCCGGCCAGCAAGAGTAGGATGGCCCGCCGGCGGAAGCCCAAAGTCTTCAGCACCGCCACTTCGCCCGTGCGTTCGCGGATGGACATGGCCATGGTGTTTCCCACCACGAAAAGAATCGTGAAGATCACGGCGGCGGAAATGGCCATCAGCAGAAAGCGTACGTTGCCCAGCATGGACACGAAGCCGAGCGCAAAAGCCTGCTCGGTGTCGGTTTTGGTTTCGAACGCAGAGTTTCGAAACATCGCGTCAATCGCTTCCTGAACCGGCTGCACGTCCCGGGTGCTGTCCACCTTGACGGCAAAAGCGCCGATAGTGTCCAGCCCGCCGATCACCCGCTGCATGGCCTCGTTGAGATAGGCGTAATGGAAGTAGAGGGCGCGCTCCTGGGACGGGTCCTGGGGGTCGCGGTAGACGGCGCGAATCGTCAGCTCGGGGTTGAAGGAAGGGAAGATGGTCCCTTTCAAGGTGATGCGCTGGCCGAGCTTCCAGTGGTAGGTTTCCATCAGCTTCTCGCCCACCAGCGCGGCGGTGCGGTCGCGCTTCCAGGCCGCCAGCTCGCCGGGAGGAATCACGTAGTCGTCGTAAACCTGCTCGAACTGGTCGGTGTTGACGGCGAAGTTGGCGAAGAAGTTGCTGGCGTCGATATATTGCCCGCCAAACCACTGCGTCCCGATGACCGCCTTAACGCCCCGCACCGTGGCGATCTTCGCGCGGTAAGAAATGGGCAGCGGTTGAGTGATGCCCGTGGCCCGGTGCACGATGACCCGCAAGTGCGCGTCTCCGCGCGCCTGCCCGACGCGGTAGATGTTGGCCAGAACCGCCTGCAAGGTGCTGATCAGGAAAATGCAGACGGCGATGCTCGAGATGGTCAGAGCCGTCCGCCGGCGGTTGCGGAGCGCGTTTTTCCAGATCAGTCGCAGCAGATGCATCGGCTCTACCCGTCAGGGTTTCGTGGGCCACTCGGCCGGGTTCTTCTTCCCGGAGCCCGGCGCGCGCTCGGCCTCCCCAATCTTACTTCATTGCCCCCGCATCACCATCGGGATCAGAAAAATGGAGACGCCGTCCATGATGGCGTGCAGCAACATGCACACGGGCAGGTTGCGCCGCCACACATAGAGGAGGGTGAGGAACCCTCCCACGATGGCCGGGATAAGCAGCCCGGTGGTCAGGCCGTAACGGTCGATGTGCGCCAGCGTGAACGCCAGCCAGGAGATGACGCCGCCAACCCACAGCGAGCCGGTCAGGCCGGCCAGCTCTTCGATGGCGAACCCGCGGTACATGATCTCCTCGCAGACACCCGCCGTCACCACCAGCCCGGCCTTCACGGAAAAAGGCACGGAAAGCAGATGCCGAACGTCGAGCGAGGCGGTGTTCAGAGTGAGAACGTGGTTGGCGACGCCCACCAGGACGTAGGAGGCCACCAGCGCCGCGAGCATGGCCCGCAGGTCGCGGCGGCCGAACATCCGCAGCCCGAAATCCCTCGGGTGGCGCTTCTGAATGGCCAGAGTAATCACTGCCAGGACGATGACCACGCACCACTCGGCGGCGATGGTCACCAGGTCGTTGTGAATATTCGTCAGCGCGGGGCTGCGGCCGGTGAGCGCGAACGTCCAGCCAAACGCCACGATCAGCCCCACGATGGCGGAGAGGCGATGCCCGGCGAGCGGGAGGCGGCCTTGGCGTCCTGGGGGCGACTGGGCCCCGACGGCCATCTCGTTTCCGGCGTTGGAAGGCGATTCTGGGGTCATTCCTCTACCTTGTCAGGGTTCTTTCTATCCTCTTGAGAATACTTCTCTTACCAATTTATCCCCAGGAGCGCAAGGCCTCGGCGATTTGTACCTTGGAGGCGCGGTACGCCGACCAGAACGAAGCCGCCAAGCCGATTCCCACAGCCAGTGCCACACAGAAAAGCAGGGTCTCGGGGCGCATGCGCAGGTCGGCCCAGACCATCACTCCGATCTTGCCGACGCGCATCAGATCGTAGAGGATTTTGGCGCCTCCCACTCCCACCGCCGCTCCCGCCAGGGTGAGCACCAGCGACTCGCCCACGAAGAGGCGCAGAATCTGCCCGGAGCGGAACCCCAGGCTGCGCAGCACCGCCGCTTCCGGAATGCGCTCGCGGATGGACATGGCCATGGTGTTGGCGACGATGAGCAGAATGGCAAAAGTGACGGCGGCGCCGATCATCAGCACCATGGCGCGCACGTTGCCGAGCATGGAGATGAAGCCCAGCAGAAACGTTCCCTCGGCTTCCGTCTTGGTTTCGGCGTCGGTGTTGCGAAACATCTTGTCGATGGCCGCGCCCACCTGTGCTGCCTCCTGCGGCTTGGCGACGCGAATCCAGTAGAGGCCCGTCAGGTTCGGCCGGCCGCGCGCCTCGTTCCAGTATTCGTAGTGAAGATAGAAGTGGTCTTCCGGGCCGCCGGTGAAGATGCCGCGCAGCGTGAATTCCACCGGGCGGCCGAACGAGGTGTCGAGCAGGGTGATGCGGTCGCCGATCTTCCAGCCGAATCGGTCGGCCGTCTGCTTGCCGGTCACCGCCGCCGTACGCTCCCTCTCGAAGGCGTGAACTTCGTCGGCGGGGATGTGCTCGGTGTTCACCACCTTGAAGTTCTTTTCCGGGTCCACGCCGAAAGCCGCCAGGGTGTTTTCGCGCTCCTTCCAGTAGCCGCCCACCCAGTGTAGTTTCGAGCAGGCCACCACGCCCGGCATGGCTTCGATGCGCTGCTGGAAGCTGTCGGGCAGAGGGAAAGTCAGCCCCACCGCCCGCCGCACCATCATGCGTGGACTGGCGTTGGCTCCCTGGTAGGCTTCCCCCATCGCTGAGTAAACGATGGCCAGCGAGGAAAGGAGAAACAGCGAGATGGCCACCCCCGAGACGGTCAGGAAGCCCCGCCGCTTGTTGCGCAATAGGTTCTTGAAAAGCAGGTGCCACATGATGTTACGCGCTCACTCCGTCGCGCCTCCACCTGACAATGTGACCCTTTTCGGCTTTCGCAGAGGGGCGGCGACAGAAGCTGGTAGAAATCTCCGCCGTTTCTTCAAGCACACGGCGTGCCAAATTGATGTGACGGGTGTCTCCAAGCATCGGATTTCTACCCGGGGCAAGAGCAAAGGCCCTGTGCGCGGAGAGGCTTCCTAACCCACGTAGCGCAGCGCACGGGAGATGTTGATGCGCGCGGCCTGGAGGGCCGGCCAGAGCGAAGCGCCCAGTCCGATGAGCAGGGTTATCGCCAGACTCAGAAGGAGGGTCTCGGGGCGCATGCGCAGGTCAATGTAGATGGCGCCGCGCAGCTGGGTGATGCCCAGGGAGCCGTAGAGGATTTCCGCCGCCGCGGCGCCCAGCACGCCTCCGGCCAGGGTGATGAGCAGCGCTTCTCCGACGAAGAGTCGGACGATCTGCGCGGGGCGGAAGCCCAGGCTGCGCAACACGGCGGCTTCCGGCAGGCGTTCGCGGATGGCCAGGGCCATGGTGTTGGCGACCACCAGCAGGATGGCAAAGAGTACGGCGCTGCCGATCACCAGCACCACCGCGCGCACGTTGCCCAGTACGGCGATGAAGTTGAGCAGCACCGTGCCTTCGGTTTGGGTGCGCGTTTCGGCCGGGGTGTTGCGGAAAAGCGCGTCAACGGCCTTGGAGACGCGCGCCACGTCGTCGGGACCGTCCACGCGGATCCAGTAGCCCTCCGCGAGGTTGAGTCTCCCGGTTGACTCGTTGAAGTAATTCCAGTGGAAGAAAAGTTGATTCTCGTCGCTGCCCGTGTAAATGCCGCGCAGGGTCAGTTGCGGGTCGAAGCCGTAGATGCTGTGCAGCAGGGTGATGCGCTGGCCGATCTTCCAGTGGTACTTTTCGGCGAGGCTGCGTCCCACCACCGCTCCCGTGCGGTCGCGCTCAAAGGCCACCACCTGCGCGGGGAGAATCTTCACCTCGCTAAAGACATCAAATAAGGTGTCGGCGTCGACGGCAAAGTTGGCGAAAGTCTGGGACGGGTCCTGGTAGTAAGCGCCGATCCAGTTGATGGGGGTGACGGCGGCGACGCCATGGACGCCCTTAATGCGCGGCCAGTAGCTGATGGGCAGCAGCAGGTTCATGCCCGTCGAGCGCATGGTGTAGAGGCGCAGGCGCGAGGAGCCGCTCTCCGGCGCGCGCCCCATGGCGGCGTAGACCACCGCCAGCGAGGTGAGCAGGAAGATGGAGACGGCCACGCTCGCGCCGGTCAGCACGGCACGGCGGGGATTGCGCGCCAGGTTTTTGAGCAGCAGTCGCCACACGTTGCGGTTCTCCAGGGCTGCGGAAGCGCCGGCAAGATCGCCCGGGCGAGGGAAAGCGGTCACGAAGATTGTAGCACGCGCCCCGGGCGCGGAATGAAACCACACCGTGCATCTTGACACTTCTGCGCCCGAATGGTGTAAGCTTTCAGACTGGCCCTCGGAGGTCGGTCACGGCATGACGTGCCTCCGGGAAAACGACCCCGCGCGGCTGGCGGGGGGATGGCCGGAGGACACCGAGGCGAGTTCCGGTGGACGCGCCTGCCGAGTGGCTGTTGAATCCCAGAGACCGAGGACACAACAGTGGACGCTAGAACCCAAACTCGATACAAGCGATTACTGGAAGAGAAGCGCCAGGAAATCCTCAACGGGCGCAAAGCCGACAACGCCCCGGCTCCCGAATCCGGCCACGTGACCGGCGACCTGGTGGATCAGGCGGCGGTGGAAACCGAAGCCAAGCTGCGCATCCGCCTGCGCCAAACCGAAAGCCACCTGATGCGCGCCATCGAAGAAGCCATGGGGCGCATGGACCAGGGCGTCTTCGGCGTCTGCCAGGTCTGCAAGAAACCCATCTCCGAGGCGCGCTTGAACGCCGTCCCCTGGACCCGCCTCTGTCTCACCTGCAAGGAACAGGAGCACTCCTAGGCACCCGGTTGCCAGAAGTGCCGCTGTAGCGCCGCTCTGCGAGCGGCGCTTCCCGTTTGGGGGCGGGACCGTCCGGCGCGGGCGGCCGCGCCGTTCCCTCGAGCTTCGACCGACATCCCTTCAAGAGATTCTGCAAGGCCGCCGATAAACAGACAGGGCCCGGCGTCGGACGAGGGGTGGAGAGGTCCAGGGAGGGGTTTGGCAACCCCCCCGAAGCAGAGGAGACCTGGGTGGGCAAGACGCAGAGGGAGCTTGTGAACGGCAAGGCGACCCAAGGGCTGAATGTCTTAAAGCCCGCAGCCTACCGATATACCGACGCGCTGCCCCCCGAGTCGGCGATGCTGGAGGAATTGCTGAAGGGGATTGAAATCCAGCAACTGTTCGAGTCGTACTACAACCTGCTCAACATTCCTGTGGCGGTCATCGATCTGAAAGCCAATGTTCTGCTCTCCTCGCGCTGGCGCCGCATCTGCACGCAATTTCATCGCGTCCATCCCGCCACCTGCGCGCGCTGCGTGGAGAGCGACACCAAGCTGGCCCTGCAGCTCCGGGAAGGGAAGAACTGCGCCATCTACGAATGTCAAAACGGCCTGACCGACTGTGCTTCGCCGATCATCATGGGTGGACAGCACGTGGCCAATGTCTTTATCGGCCAATTTCTGACCCACCGGCCGGACGAAGCGTGGTTTCGCCGTCAGGCCGAACAATGCAATTTCGATGTCGACGAATACCTCGGGGCGCTTCGCGAAGTTCCCGTCGTCGAGGCCGCCAAGATTCCGGCCATCCTGGATTTGCTGGCGAGGATGACGCGGGTGATCACCAAGCTGGGCGCAGACCGGAACCGCGCCATGGCCAGCCAGGCAAGGCAAGCGATTGTTTTCGACATGATCCCCCAATCGGTGTTCTGGAAGGACGTTGAAGGCCGATACCTGGGCTGCAACGCGGCCTTTGCCCGGGCGGCGGGTCTGGCCCGGCCCGAGGATATCGTGGGCCGGACGGACTTCGATCTTCCCTGGCCGCGCAAGGAGGCGGAAGCGTACCGCGCCGACGACCTGGAGGTCATCTCCGGCAACCGGCCCCGGCTTCACCGCGTCGAGCCGCTGCAGCAAGCCGACGGCTCTCGCCTCGTCGTCGATACGTGCAAAATTCCCCTGGTGGATGCCAGCCGGCGGGTGGGCGGCGTGGTGGGCATCTACGAAGACATTACCGAGCGGGTGCTGGCCGACGAAACCCTGCGCGACAGCGAGGAGAAGTACCGGGTGCTTTATGAGTCGTCGCGCGACGCGATCATGATGCTCTCGCCGCCGGCGTGGCGCTTCACGGTGGTCAATCCCCGCGCCGTCGAGCTCTTCGCAGGCAGGGATGCGGCGGAGTTCATGGCGGTCGACCCGTGGAACCTCTCCCCGGAGCATCAGCCCGATGGCGAGCCCTCGCGCCAAAAAGCCGTGCGCATGATCGAGACGGCCATGGAGCGGGGAACCCATTTCTTCGAGTGGACTCACAAGAGGTTCAGCGGCGAAGAGTTTCTGGCCACCGTTGACCTGACGCGGATGCTTTATCGCGGACAGGTTCAGTTGCAGGCCACCGTCCGGGATATCACCGCGCAACGGCGCGCCGAGGAGGAGGTCTGGAAGCTTTCGAAGGCTCTGGAACAGAGTCCTGTCGCCGTGCTCATCACGGACCGGAACGGGAGCATCGAGTATGTGAACCCGAGGTTCACGCAGTTGACCGGCTACTCGCTGCAGGAAGCGCGCGGAAAGAACCCGCGAATTCTGAGGTCGGGAGAAACTCCGGAGGAAACCTACCGGGAGCTCTGGGAGACCGTCCTCGCGGGGGGCGAGTGGCGAGGTGAGTTTCACAACAAGCGGAAGGACGGAACGCTCTTCTGGGAGCGCGCGAGCATTTCACCCATCCGCGACGCCTCGGGGAACATTACCCACCTTCTGGCCGTGAAGGATGACATCGGCGCCTGGAAAGACCTGGAGGGGCAACTGCGCCAAGCTCAGAAGATGGAGGCCGTGGGGCGTCTGGCGGGCGGAGTGGCGCACGATTTCAACAACCTCCTTACCATCATCAACGGATATTCCCAGCTCTTGCTGGAGCGCTCGGGAGCCTCCGACCCTCGCACGGCGCAGCTCCAGGAGATCCGGAACGCCGGTGAGCGGGCCGCCTCCATGACCCGCCAGCTCCTGGCCTTCAGCCGCAAGCAGGTTATCGAGCCGAGAACTGTGGACTTAAACAGTTTGCTGGCCAATTTGGAGAAGATGCTGCGCCGCCTGATTGGCGAAGACATCGAGTTGCGCACCGTCCCGGGGCAGCACCTTGGCTGCATCCGCGCCGATCCCGGCCAGATCGAGCAGGTGATTCTCAATTTGACCGTCAACGCGCGGGACGCGATGCCGGCGGGCGGAAAACTGACCTTGGAAACCGCCAACACGGAACTGGACGAAACCTACACGCGAGCTTATCCCGACGTCGTCGCGGGGCGCTTCGTGATGCTTGCCGTCAGTGACAACGGGTGTGGAATCAGCACCGCTACGCTCCCCCACGTCTTCGAGCCATTCTGCACCACCAAGGGAGCCGGCAAGGGCACAGGGTTGGGTCTTTCGACAGTCTACGGCATTGTGAAGCAGGCGCGCGGGCATGTCAGTGTGTACAGCGAAGTGGGGCACGGCACGACCTTCAAGGTTTATTTCCCGCGTCTGGACCAGTCGGCTGAGGAAGTCCCCGAGCAGAAGGGTCTGCCCACGTCGGTTTCCGGTACGGAAACCATCCTGGTTGCCGAAGATGAGCCGGCCGTCCGGTCCCTGGTCGGCGACTCCCTGCAGGCGCAGGGTTACACGGTTCTTCTGGCGGACAGTCCGGCGGAGGCCGTCACCCTCGCCAATCGCCACTCAGGTCCCATCCACCTTTTGCTCACTGACGTGATTATGCCCGGCCTGAGCGGCAGCGAGCTCGCCAATCACCTTCGTTTCGAGCGGCCGGAGATGAAGGTCCTGTTCATGTCGGGATATACGGGCGAGGCCATCGCCCACCATGGGGTCGTCAACGAGGGAGTGGCTTTCCTTTCCAAACCCTTCACTTGCGACGCGCTGCTGGGAAAGGTGCGCGCCGTCCTCAACGAGCCGCACCCCGTTTAGAAAAGCGGCGCGGCTCTTCAGGCTGCCTCAGGAGCACACTCATCCCCACCGACAAGCGCCCTGGTTTGCCGCGGCTTACTGCAAGGGAATCCGATAAAGGTTGTGATGCACGCTGACCTGCTGGTACGCGTAGACCTCGGGACTCGGTCCGGGCGAGACGAGGCGGGTGTAAGATTTGGCGCCGGGCAGCTTGGAGGCTTCCTCGGTGGTCTTGAATCCTGAGGGCGGGAGATTCGGCATCTCGCGGCCGGGGGGGATCGGCAAGGCGACGGTTTGCTCTGCGGCGGAGGTTTCCGGATACCAGTGAATATAGAGCCACCTCCCGTCGCCGGACCACTGCGCGGAGCTGTATCCTTGCGTAATGCGCACGGGGGAGCCGCCGGCCACCGGGTAGGCCGTCACCTCGCGAGTGTCCGAACGGCTGGCCATCGGCTTACGCACGATGACCCAGCGTCCGTCAGGAGAGATTGCGTCAAAGTCGATGATGGGCATC
Organism: Terriglobia bacterium; assembly: GCA_046704985.1. Classification (GTDB taxonomy): domain Bacteria; phylum Acidobacteriota; class Terriglobia; order UBA7540; family UBA7540; genus JBJKQV01. Next base: position 1,286 of record JBJKQV010000298.1, on the reverse strand, counting down.
GGCAACACCTTCTGGCGGCCGGTGCCGTCGCGGTTCATGCGAAAGAGAAAATAGCCGTTGCTCTCGTGGGCTTTGAAGAAGATGGCTCCCCCGGGCGCGAACCGGGCTTGTGAGATTTCGCCCCCGGTCACAACTTCCTGCGGCGGCTGGCGGCGGTCGAGCGGTGCCACCCACCAGTGCGAAGCTCCCTTGTCATTGCGCGTCTCGAACAGAATTTGCTTGCCGTCCGGGGAAAGGGAGTAATCCCAGGAAACCTCAGAATTCCCCAAAAGCCTCTCCTTCTGCCCGTCCTGGAGGCTCATGCGCCACAGCTCCCCGCGCGCAAACATCGGAGAGCGCTCCCCCCTCTGCACGATGTAGAGAAGCGTCTTCCCATCGGGCGAGATGGTGGGACTGGCGGCGTAACCTTGCGAGGAGATCTGCCGGTCGCCCGCGGCACTATGAAACCAGACGGAGCTCTCGCTGGAGCCGACGGAGGTCACGAAGGACTTGCCGTCCGGCGCCATGGCGATGCCCTCCTCATCGGTGGGTCCGGAGGTCACCTGCTCGGGTTCTCCTTCCGGAAAAGCCTGGCGCCAGATGTGCGCGCGGCCTTTTGCCAGCACGCTGAGGTAAACCCAGCGCCCGTCCGGTGACCAGGCGCCCGATGTGCACCCGTCGCCCGCCGGTCCGACCGTGCGGCCCTTCGAACTGCCGTCGAATGGAACCACCCGGCAGGGCAGCCAGCTCTTATCGCCCATCTCCGCTAACAGTACCCACCGGTGGTCGGGGGAAAGATACGCGCGGTGCGCCATGCCGTTGGGATCGGCGGGCCAGTAAATGTCACGCTTGTCGGCTCCGCTTTCGTCCGAGGTCACGACGCCCATATGGATGCCGGTGCCCAGTTGCGAATAGAGCACGTGCCGGGAGTCGATCCAGGTCAGGCTGAAAGCGTTGGCCAACAGCAACTGAGGCGTTCCGCCGAGAACCGGCACCACCCAGGTGTCGTTATTCCGAAAGTAGGCAATCCGCGAGCCGCCGGGGGAAAAAGTGGGGTCCATTTTGATGGAAGCGTCATGAGTCAGTTCAACCGCGTCGCCGTCCGGCAGCAGCTTGACGTAGATCTGGCCGGGAGTGAAGAAGGTGCTCGGCCCGCGAATGAAGGCCAACATGCGGCCGTCGGGTGAAAGCGCCGGTTCGACGGCCGAGTCGGTGAAGTCGGTCAGTTGCACCCAGGGGCCGGTCACCACCGGCGCAGCCTGGCGCGTGCGCAACAGAAACCACCCGCCCACCGCCAGGGCCGCCGC
>JBJKQV010000297.1:0-6205 GCA_046704985.1 Terriglobia bacterium | reverse complement strand
CCCCTGCCGCGCGCAGGTAGCGCGCCACCGCGTCCGGCAGGCGCGCCCACTGCTCGGCGGCGTCCGAAGCCGGCGCCGGGCGCGCCGCCTCCAGCAAGGCCCGCGCTTCCGGAGGCGGGAACGGGCTCAGGCCAGAGACGGGTGTCATCGAGTAACTTTCCGTGGCGGCGGCTAGTGCGAAGGTGAGATGTAGTCCTCCAGCATGTCGGCGCGCGCCTTCTGGTCGGAGGCTATCACCTTCAGCAAGTCTTGCACGGAAATCATACCGCGGAACTGCTCCTGCTCGTCGACTACCAGGAGATGATAAATCCCGTGCTTCTCCATGAGCCGCAAACAGTCGTCGAGCGACATGGCGGGACTGACGGTCACCAGGTTGCGAGTCATGATTTCCGAGACGTGCACCCAGGCGGGGCACTTGTTTTCCGCCGCCACCTGGTCGGAGATATCGCTTTGCGACACCACCCCCACCAGCTTCCCGGACTCGTCGCGCACCCCCACGGCGCGCACCTGCTTCTGGCGTAGGTAACTGGCGGCCTCCTGCACGGTCGTCTGGCCGGAAATGAAGTAAACGTCGGTCCGCGAACGGATGAGGTCCTCAACCTTCATGGGCGCACCTCGCGGGATGGATTTGGGAGACTCGATGGTAGGACACCTTGCCTCTGCGCGCAAGGCGGATTAAGACTCGTTGCGCAATGACCGTATAGCTGCTTGAGCCCCAAGGTAACTCGACAGGAGTGTGCCGATTCGGTAAGATGGCGCCGCAGGGCATCGCTCGGGAGGAAATCAATGAGCATCGCGGAAGTCTGGAAAGGGCTCGAGTGTGTGGATCTGTCGCTGCCGCTGTCGGCGCATTATCCGGTGACCTGGCCCACCTTGCCGCAATTTCGCAAGCAGGTGGCCAACTGGTTTGAGGACGTCGTGCTGCCGAGCGGCGAGCGCGTGCCGAGCGGCGGCTACTACTACGCGCAGTTCCTGGCGCTCGACGAGCACACGGGCACGCACGTGGATTTTCCTCTCCACATCCTGCCCCAGGCGGAGCTGGAGCGGCAGGGTGTGAACCCCAACCCGGCGCTCGAAAGCTTCCTGGGCCCGGCGGTGATGATCGACGCCCGGCGGTATCTCGACCAGGCTCCCGCCGGCCGCAGCCCGCGCCTTCCGGCCGAGCTGGTGCGCGACTGGGAGAAGCAGCACGGAGAAATCCGGGCGGGAGAGATCGTGCTTTTCGACAGCGGCTACACGGACCGCTACTTCCGCCCTTTGCCGGAAGGCAACCGCATGCTGCGCGAGGTGATCTTTTCGGGCAAGCATCCGGGCTGGCCGGTTCCCGCCGAGGAGACGATGGAGCTGCTGGGCGACCGCGGGGTGCGGCACGTGGGCATCTCTTCGCCCAGCATGGGCGCGCTCGACGACCCGCAGGGGCCGCACCAGGCGGGTGTGCGGCGCGGCATGACCTACGCCGAGAACTTGATTCACCTCGACCGCCTGCCGCCGCGCGGGGCGTTTTATGTGGGTTTGCCGCTCAGTATCGCCGAGCAGAGCGGATCTCCGGTGCGCGCGGCGGCGTTCATTCCCAAGTCAGGAGGTTGATTTGCGTTTACAGGGCAAAATCGCTTTGGTGACGGGCGGAGCGACGGGCATCGGCGAGCAGATCGTGCGCGCCTGCGTGCGTGAGGGCGCCGCCACGGCCTTCATGGATTTGAAGGAGAAGGAAGGCAAGGCGCTTGCGGCGGAGCTGTCCGCCGCCGGGCGCTGCGCGTTTGTGCGCGGCAACGTCACCGACGAGAAGGACTGCGCGGCGGCGGTCGCGGCGGCGGAGGCGCTGGGCGGGCCGCTTTCCGTTCTGGTGAACAACGCCGCGGTTTTTGTCTTCAAATCCTATGACGCCTCGCCCGCCGACTGGCGCGCCTCGTTGGATGTAAACGTGATAGGGACGGCGCTGGTAACGCGCGCCGCCGTACCTTCGCTGAAGCGCGCGGGCGGAGGGGCGATCGTCAACCTGGGTTCCATCAGCGCCTTCATCGCCCAGGCGGGCACCCTCACCTACAACGCCACCAAGGCGGCGATCGTGGAGATGACGCGCTGCCTGGCGCTGGACCTCGCGCCTTTCGGCATCCGCGTCAACAGCGTCTGCCCGGGTTACATCCTGACGCCCGCCTTCGTCTCCTACGTCGAGCAGAACGGCGGCAGCGTCGAGCAGGCGGAACGCGACCTGGCGGGCCAGATCATCCTGCGGCGATTGGGGAAGCCCGAGGAGATCGCGCAGTGCGCGGTTTTCCTGGCTTCGGACGAGTCTTCTTACGTGACTGGAACAGCGCTGGTGGCCGACGGAGGCCTGATGGCGCTCTGAGCGCGCCGCGGTTGAAGGAAATGGAAATATGAAAATCACCAAGGTGGAAAGTTTCGTCGTTCACGCCCCCATCGGTTTCGACGTCTCCGATTCGCACTATCACATGGGCGAGTGGGGATTCCCGGGGCTGAAGATTTCGACCGACGCGGGCATCGTGGGCACCGGCTACACGGGGACGCACTGCGACGGCGACGAGATGATCCAGCAGACCATCGACCGCTACTACGCGCCGGCGCTGGTGGGCGAAGACCCGCGACACGTCAAGCGCCTCTGGGACAAGCTGCACGGCGGCAACCTCCACCAGGTGGGGCGCACGGGGCTGGTGCGCCTGGCGCACTCGGCCGTGGACATCGCGCTGTGGGACATCTGCGCCAAAGCTGCTTCGCTGCCCCTGTGGGAGCTGCTGGGCGGCGCGAAGGCGGGCGGACGCCTGGAGACCTACAACACCAACATCGGCTGGCTGCACTTCTCGACCGCCGAGCTGATTGCGCGCATCGAGAAAGCGATGGAGGCGGGCTGGACGCGCGTGAAGATCAAAGTAGGTCTGTCCGATCCGGCCGAGGACGTGGCGCGCGTGCGCGAGGTGCGCCGGCATTTCGGCGACGCGCTCACCCTGATGATCGACGCCAACGAAGGTTGGGACTTCAACACTGCCATGACCTGGGGCAAGCGCCTGGAAGACTGCCACCTCGCCTGGTTCGAGGAGCCCCTGCACGCCGACGACGTGGAAGGACACGCGCGTCTGGCGCGCGAGCTGGCCATTCCCATCGCCGTGGGCGAGAACCTGTACACGCGCTTCGCCTTTCGCGATTACCTGCGCGAGGGGGCGGTCGAGTACCTGCAGCCCGACGTGACGCGCGTGGGCGGCGTGACCGAGTGGCTGAAGATTGCGGCGCTGGCGGATTGCTACAACCTCCCGGTGGTTCCGCACTCGGGCGACATGATGCAGGTCCACCAGCACCTGGTGGCCGCCACCCAGAACGCGCCCCTGCTCGAGTACATCCCCTGGGGCCGGGAGCTGTTCGAGCACCCCGTTGAGGTGCGCGACGGCCGCGCCGAGCTGCCGCGCGCTCCCGGCGCTTCCACCGACATGCGCCCCGAGGTCTTTGCCAAGTACCGCGTCGCCTGACGGCGCTTCACCGGCCGCGCCTTGCGCGCCGCGAAGGCGAGGCTATAGGATGGTGTTTTCAGACTCCATTTCCGCGGGCGCCGAGCGGCGCGTTGCCCCGCGGCGCGGGCATTCCCGGTGAGCGAACTCGAAACTTCCCACAACGTTTCCGGAACGGGCGCTGCGGCGCCCCGCGCCGGCTTTCACGTGATGAGCAAGCCGGTGGGCCCCATCTGCAATCTCGACTGCAAGTATTGCTTCTACCTGGAAAAGGAAAACCTCTACCCCGGCCAGTCTTCCTGGGCGATGCCGGACGACGTGTTGGAGACCTACGTCCACCAGTACATCGAGGCGCAGCCCTCGCCCGTGGTCAGCTTTGCCTGGCAGGGGGGCGAACCGACGCTGCTGGGAGTGGATTTTTTCCGCAAGGTGGCGCAGCTCCAGCAACGCTACGCGGACGGCAAGCGCATCGAGAACGCGTTTCAGACCAACGGCATCTTGCTCGACGACGCGTGGGGCGAGTTTCTGGCCGAGAACCACTATCTGGTCGGGCTTTCCGTCGACGGCCCGCGCGAGCTGCACGATTGCTACCGCGTGGACAAGGGCGGGCAGCCGTCCTTCGCGCGTGTGATGCGCGGCCTGGAGGTGCTCAAGAAGCACCGCGTGGAGTTCAACACCCTCACCGTGGTGCATCGCAAGAATTCCCGCCGCCCCCTGGAGGTTTACCGCTTTCTGAAGGAGGCGGGCAGCCGGTTCATGCAGTTCATCCCCATCGTGGAGCGCGTGGCGGCGCGCCCCGACGCGCAGGGATTAGTTTTGATTGGACCTTCCTATCAGCAAGAATCGCAGGTTTCGGAATGGTCGGTCGAGCCTCTGGAGTTCGGGCGCTTCCTCTGCGCCATCTTCGACGAGTGGGTGCGCGAGGACGTGGGGCGCACCTTCGTGCAGATGTTCGACGTGGCGCTGGAGAGCTGGATGGGCATGGGCCAGAGCCTCTGCGTGTTTCGTGAAACCTGCGGCGCCGCCCTGGCGCTCGAGCACAACGGCGACCTCTATTCCTGCGACCACTACGTCTATCCTGAGAACCGCTTGGGGAACATCCTGGCGGAGCCGCTGGCCGCGCTCGCGGCTTCGGCCCAGCAGCGCGCCTTCGGCGAGGCGAAGCGCGACGAACTGCCGCGCTATTGCCGCGAGTGCGAGGTGCGCTTTGCCTGCAACGGCGAGTGCCCCAAGCACCGATTCATCCGCACTCCGGACGGCGAAGCGGGGCTGAACTATCTCTGCGCCGGCTACAAGCTCTTCTTCAAGCACGTCGATCCCCACATGCGCTTCATGGCCGAGGAACTTCGGCACGAGCGCCCGCCCGCCAACGTGATGGAGTGGGTGCGGCGGCGGGAGGGGAAGGCGGCGGAGAAGTCCGTGGGCCGCAACGACCCATGTCCTTGCGGCAGCGGGAAGAAGTTCAAGAGATGTTGCGGGAAGTCTACCTGAGGTCGAGGTGAAAGACGCCGGGGTCGCTCCCCGGCAGGAAGCCCAGAGAATCGGCCAGGCGCAGCATGACGAAGTTGTCGGGGGCCGCCATGCCCCACACCCGGCGCAAGCCCTGCCGCCGGCCTTCCGCCATCAACTCCTTGAGTAGCAGCTTACCGAGTCCCTGTCCTCGCCAATCCTGGTGAACGAACACCGCCGTCTCGCCGGCGTCTTCTTCCACACACAGCACGGCGTGGCCGACCACGCGCCCCTGCGCCTTGATGACGAAATTCGAGAAGTCACTCAGCGTGTCGAGCCAGCGCTCCGGGTCCTTGCGCGGGGGCAGACCCAATGCCGCGCCTTTGGGGTCGAAGGTCTGATACATCTCCAGCAGCCCGGCGCGGTCCTCGGGGGTGGCGCGCTGCACTTGGAAGGCGGGTTCGATTTGGGTTGCCGTTTCCATGCGTCTATAGATGCCGGTCAGGCCCGTTAGGCTCCTCTATACACACGAGCATTTGTGGTACCACCCGGCTGGGGACGCCGGGGCCCCTTAAGGTCCTCTGCTGAATGGGGTTGCCGCTACGGAAATTCCGGGACGGGGCAAGGCTTTGAGCACCTTGACACAAGTTTGTGCGCGATGTGGCGCAACTTGCTTGCCCTACGGGCCGCGGTATCGCCCTAACTAGTTTAATTGCAGAGTGTTAAGGTCAACATCTTTGGAACTTCAGGTGCCCAATAACTTGGTGTCTCGGAGTGACCTGTGTCAACTCGAGCCTCGCAGGAAGCCGCTCTCGCCAAGCAAGTCCTGGGAATCGGAATTGTGGCTACTGCCGACGGCTGGAGAGACGCCGGGGGCCAACCCGAGGGCTTCTTGTCGGCCGCCCGCGACGGACGCTTGCAGGAACAGCCAGGACTGTGCTGAAGGAGTCGGAGGACGAACCGAGGAGGGCCCCATGATGCTGCAACCCCAACCGAGACCCAGCACTTCCGATCGGAGGTCGGTGATGAGGATGGTCAGCCCCCGGTCTCGCGTGGCGTTGGGCAACATTCTGCTGGCGGTGGACTTTTCCCCGGCCACGGAGGCGGCGCTGCCGTTTGCGCTGGGCATCGCGCGCCGCTACGGATCGAAGATCTATCTGGCCCACGTGGTCCGTCCCGACGTTTATCAACTGGCCGCCGCGGAAGCGGCTTCGGCGGTGCTGGAAGAGGAGCGGCGCTCGGCGGAAAAACAGATGGCGCGGGTGCTGGTTTCGGGGCGCATGAGCGGCGTGACCCATCAG
>JBJKQV010000296.1:0-12210 GCA_046704985.1 Terriglobia bacterium | reverse complement strand
GCCCAAACCCGCCGCCGCGCCCGTGCGTCCTGCCGCCCCTCCGGCGCCTCCGGCTCCGGCGTCACGGCCGCAGGCGCGCCCACCCGCTCCCGCCACTCCGACGCCTCCCAAAGCCGCGGCCACCCCGCCGGGCGAATCGGAACGCAGCACGCAGCTTTTTACCGGCCTGCACACTCCCAAGATCGAAGCGCAGCTCGTGGAAATCAAGGCGGACGGCTCAACGGGCAAAGCCACGCGCATCGTCAAGGAAACCTTCATCGGGCGCGGCGGCTGCGATTTGAGCTTTCCCGACGACACAATGCTGGCGCCGCGCCACGCTTCCCTAACCAAGCGCCAGGGCAAGCTGTGGCTGAAGGACCTGGGCAGCCCCAACGGCACCTTCCTCAAGCAGCGTCAGGACACGGAGTTGGAGCCCGGTGACGTCTTCCTGCTCGGCCGGGCGCTGTTCCGCTTTGCGACGCAGCGCATGGAGGATGCTCCCGCCAATCCCCAGGGCACCATGGTGATGACCGGAGCGCCGCGGCTGCAGTCCGGGCCGCTGACCGCCAAGTTGGAGCAGATCCAGCTCAACGGCCAAGTCATCGAGGAATTCAGCCTCGACAAACCGACGACCACTCTCGGCCGCACCACCGGCGACTTGGTCTTCAAGGACGACCCTTACATGTCGGGGACGCACGCCCGCATCGTCGCCCAGCCGGGGCGCTTCATTCTTCAGGACGCCAAAAGCCGTAACGGGGTCTACCGGAAACTCAAAGGCGAGTGCGAGCTCAAGAACGAAGACGAATTTTTCCTGGGCGAGCTGCTCTTGCGAGTGGAGATCAAGACTCTGGAAAAATAGGCCCGGCGCCGTTCAGGGGGCGGGGACGCCGCGCTTTTGCAGTTGCTGCTGCACGCCCCGCTCGAGCATGGGCGCGCGCGTCTTGACGTAGTGGTCCATGATGCGGGGCAGTTCCACCTTCATGCGCGCCACAAAATCGTCCTGCGCCTGCTTCAGCTTGGCGTCCATCTGGTCCTGGGCCTTCTGCATGCGCGCGTCGATCTGGTCCTGTACCTGGCTCATCTTGGTGTCCATGCCGGCGGCCGTCGCGTTGAGCGAGTCCATGCGCTTCTGCAGCTGCTCGGACTGCGTCATGGCGTTGCCCAACAGGTCTTTCTGCAACAGCAGGCGCACGTTGGCCAGCTCGGTGCTGTTGCGCGCCAACTGCGAGGCGACGTAGAAGTTCGACAAGATCGCCACCACTACCAACACCAGCACAACCCAAAGCAGATTGCGCAGCGTAGAATTTTGTGCGTCCATAAGAACTCCTCCCGACCGAGAGTGGCAAACTCACGAGATATCTTTACGCTTCATGAGGGCCAGAACCAGCGCCGTCATGATCAGCGCGAAGGCCGCCAGGGCGGCCAGGTAGGGGCCTTCGTCCTGCCAATAATGGGCGGGCAGCGGAACCGCCTCGCCCCCCTTGAACGCCGACGCGGGCGCTTCCAGGCCCTCGGCCAGGCGCTCCTCGTCGTGGGGGTGGAGCGAGATGTAGACCGTGTTGATGATCTTATAGGCCGAGTCCTGCATTGAGTGCGTGCCGTGGATGCACAAATCGGAGAGGGCTTCCAGCCCCCAGCGTGAAACCGCCAGGGCCGAGAGCCAACGCACTCCGGCCGGCATGCCCTCCACCGGCGCCGGCGTGTAACGCTGGAAGGCCTTGGTGACCGCCGGGCTGGGCGCGATGGCACCCACCACCTGATGCGCGCCTTCGCCCTGCGCCGCCGCGGCTTCCGCGGCACTCTGCTGCTCCTGGCGCATCTTGAGCGCCTCAGCCTTGGCTTCCGGCTGCGCGTAGAGCTTGCCCGCCAACACCTGCTCGACGGTCACCGGAATCAGCGTCTTGATCGGCCGCACAGGCATGAAGAGCCCGGAAAGCAGTAGCTCGGGAATCAGCACCAGGGGAAAGAGCGTCAGGGCGCGCTCCGGCGTGCTCACCAAAGCGGAGATGACCAGGCCGATCAGCGTGCCGTTGACGGCCACCAGAAACATGATCGCGATGGCGCCCAGGATCTCCTGCGGCTGCAGCGACAGCGCCTGGTGCACGAAGAGCAGGATCACCACCACCGACACGCACTGCGCCAGGGCCACGAACGACAGGACAAAAAGCTTCGAGAAGACGTAAGAAGGAACCTTCAGACCCGTCTGGCGCTCGCGGCGGTAAATCGTGCCCTCGTCCACGATCTCGCGCACGGCGTTCGAGCAGCCGAACCACAGGGCCGCGAACATGGCCATGAAGATCGTCTGCACCTGGTTGGAAGCGCTGGCCATAAAGCCCACCAGCACCGCCACCAGGGGCGCCTGCAGGAAGAGCAGCGCCGTCTGGCCGCGGTCGCCGAACTTCAGCTCCCAGTTGCGTGCTACCAGGGTCTTGAACTGGTGCAGGCCGAAGCGCCGCGGCGGAGCGGGGGTCGAGGCGGGCGAGGCGGCGGTTTGCTGAGTCGCCTCCAGGGGCTCGGTGATCAGCTCCTTGTAAAGCTCCGACTCGCTGTAACGCTTCTTGAGCTCCTGGGCGTAGGTCACCGTGTTGTTGTCAGTCAGGTCGTCGTAGACGTCGGGAGGGACCTGGGCCTTGAAGTAGTCCAGAAACTTGGTGCCCGGGCCGTAGAAGGCCAGGCGCCCCTGCACCAGCACCACCACCTTGTCGAGCACCCCGAAGGAGGCCAGCAGGTGAGTGGTGATGATGATCGTCGAGCCCTGATTGGCGAGCTGGCGGAAGAGCATCATCATCAGGGTTTCGGTGCGGGGGTCGAGGCCGGCGGTAGGTTCGTCGAGGAAGAGCACCCCGGGCTTGGAGAGGAGCTCGATGCCGATGCTGACACGCTTGCGCTGTCCGCCGCTGAGCGTGGAAACGGGATTGTCCCAGCGCTGCGGGTCGATCTTGAGAATGTCCAGCATCTCCTCAATGCGGCGCTTGATCTCTTCGTCGGACAGGTCCTCGGAGAGGCGCAGCCGGGCGGCGTAGTAGAGGCAGTGGCGCACGCTCAACTGGCGATGCATGATGTCGTCCTGGGGAACGAATCCGATGGTGGACTTCAGGTGTTGGAGGTTGCGGTAAAGGTCGGCGCCGTTATAAAGCACCTGTCCGGCGGTGGGCCGGGCAAAACCGTTAAGGACATTCATGAGGGTGGTTTTGCCGGCGCCGCTGGGCCCCAGAAAGCCGATCAGCTCACGGGGTCGGACGACCAGGGAGATATCGTCGAGGAGTAGCCGGGGCTTGCCGGTCTGGCGGTCGGCAACCTGGAAGCTGATGTCGCGGATGTCCAGGCGCACCACCGCCGTATCGCCGGCGCGCGCCAGCCCTGCGCCCGTGAAGCGCAGCTCGGCGGGGCCGATTACGATGCGGTCCAGTTCCTGCAACTCGTGGCGCTTGATCTTGATGCCGTTCACAAAGGTGCCGTTGGTTGAGCCCAGATCGGTGAGCCACACTCGGCCGCCCTGGCGGACAATTTCGGCGTGCTTCTTCGAAACCGTGGGGTGGTTGACGCAGACGTCGCTCGACGCGTCACGCCCGATAGTCAGGTGATCCTTGGTCAGCTCGATGGTCTCGACCTTGAGTTCCGGCTCGAGACCTGTGCGAAAGATCAGCGACTTGCCGGCATAGCGGCCGAAGGTGATGTAATCGCCGTCGCGCAGTTCCACCGAGCGCACGCGCAGACCGTTGACGAAGGTGCCGTTGGTGGAATGGTCGGTCAGAATCATGTTGCCGCCGTCGGCCTTGATCTCGGCGTGCAAGCCCGACACGGAAGGGTGTTCCATCACCAGAGTGCATTGAGCCGCGTCCCGTCCGACCTTCAGCCCTTCGTAAGGAATGACCAGGGTTCTGACCGCGTACTTGTCGACGATCAGTTCCACGTGGGGACGCGCCATCAGGTCGGTGAGCTTGATCTTGACGGTGCCGCCGGCGGCCTTCTCTTCCTGGGCGGCCGCCATCAGGTCCGCGGCGCTGAGCACGGAGGTGGCGCCGGCGGGACGGTCCGCGGCGCTCATCGCCCTGGTAGGCATCACGGGCGGTGCTGCGGGCGAGCCTGCAGCGGGCTCCACTCGGAAAGCGTTGCGATTTCCCGTTCCGAAGGAGACCGAATCGCTGGGGGTGAGGACGCTTTCCTTGCCGCGCTGGCCGTTGACGTAGGTACCGTTGGCCGAATTGCGGTCCTGGACCACCACTTTGCCCTTTTCGTTGTAGCCGATCCAGGCGTGCTGGCGCGAAACCTCGTCATCCACCACCACTACCTGGCAGTTGGTGGGGTCGCGGCCGACAATCAGACCTTTGGGACCCAGGGTGAAGGTGCGGCCGGAAAGCACTCCGGAAGTCGAAACGAGACGAAAGGCGGGGCGCTCGGGCGCGGCGGGCGCAGGAGGAACGGGGGGAGGCTCGGGGCGCGCACGGGCGGCGGAGGGCAACTGCGAAGCGTCCAGCGCTGCCGTAGCCGCTTCGTTGACGGAGGGCTTCAGCGCCCGGCCACAGTTCCGGCAGAAGGCGAAATCGGGCTCATTCATCTCCCCGCAGCCGGGACATCTCATCGAGAGGCGCTCCTCCGGCGCGGTACGGATCCTTGCCCTTTCACTCCCGCGCCCAGGGGAAACCCGGGGTCAGCCGCGAGCCGTGGTTTCAAGAAGACGGCGGTTGTTCGCATGGCAACGGATGGGCGTCGTATCGCCGCGAAAGGTTCAATCGTTCTTGAAATCTTCTTCCTGAAATTCCTTGCACTCCACCCGCGCCGCGGGGTCGGCAGGGGGAAGCCCGGATCCGTCCAGTTGCGCCAGAATCACCGTGATGTTGTCGGCGCCGCCGCCTTCCAGGGCGCACGCGACCAGCGCCCGACACTTGTCGGGCAGGCGCTGGTCGCCGGCCAGGATGGTGCGCATCTGCTCGCCCGAGGCCATATTGTAGAGCCCGTCGCTGCAAAGCAGGACCGCATCGCCCTGCCGGAGCGGTGTATAGGTTACCTTTACGTCCACACTCTCGCTGCTGCCCACCGCTTGGGTGAGGATGCTCTTACGGCTGTCCTTTTCGGGATCGGCGGGTAGCTCCGCGCCGATGTCTTCCAGATAGCTGAGGAAGGTCTGGTCGCGGGTGAGCTGCACCATCTGCCGGTTGCGCACCAGATAGGCGCGCGAGTCGCCCACCTGCCCTACAAACAGATGGGGCCCCAGCACGGCGGCGGCGGTGGTGGTAGTCCCCATGCCCTTGGAAGCGGCGTCGGACTGGGCTTTCTGGAAAATGATCTGGTTGGCGTACTCGACCGCCTCGCGCATCAGCAGCACGAAGTTGCTTTCGCTCACCTGGCCCAAAGACTTAAGGTTCTCGTACAGGCGCTTGGGAACGGTGGTAGTGCAAATCTGGCTGGCCACTTCACCCGAGGCCTCGCCTCCCATGCCGTCGGCGACCATCATCAGAGTGCCGCGCGGCCCCACGGCATGATTGCGTACGGGAGGCATGATGCAGATTTCGCCCGTGGTGAGATTGCAGACGGCAAGATTGTCCTCGTTGTTCTTGCGTACCCGTCCCACATCGCTCATGCCAAACACGCTGACGTGAATGGCTCCGGCTTCCAAGTCCTTACCCACCTCATTCACTCCTCTCCGGTCCTCCGGTGATCAGCGACGGCGCCTGCGGGGCGGCTCGTCCGGAGGGTCCGGGAACCCCCCAGGCCGGAAATGGCGAGTCTCGGAAGGCGACCTGTCGCGTTTCCAGCGGCGCAATGCATGGCTTGGGCGCGGATAATGCCTTGCCTCTGCTGACGGCTGCCTCATCCTCTTTACCATACCCCTCAGTTGCAAGCAAGCGATTCGCGGGCCCTGGGCACGCCCGAACGCGCCCGGGAGGGCACCGTCAAGCTGCGCCAAAGGGTTGTAGGAAAAGGGTGAGAGAAGGCCGCGGGCAGGGTCAGGAGAGGCTGGCCCGAAGCTCCGCCACGATCCCTGCCGCCACCTCGCGCGCCCGTTCGATCTCCTGCGGACCCAGGGAAATGGCAGCCACCTTGGCGTGCCCGCCGCCCCCAAAGCGCTCGCAGATGGTGGCCAGATTGGCACTCTTGGGCGTGTCGTTCCAAGGATTGCTGCCCACGGCGACTTTGGTGCGGTGCGCCGAGCGGCTCACCGCCACGCTGTAAACCGCCGCCGGGAAAAGGTAGTAGGGAATAAACTTGTTGAAACCTTCCAGCCCGTCCTCAGAAACGTCGAGCGACACCACGCCGCCGTCCAGCGTCGCACGGGTGCGAATGATTTCGATGGAGCGGAGATGCTGCTCGTAGAGCTCCTGGAACATGCTCCGGATATGCGGAAGGGCAGCGACTTCGGCCAGGGGGCGCGAGGCGAGCTCGGGGATGAGGCGGGGGACAAAATCGTCGTCGCGCGATCCTTCGATCACCAGGGTCAACTGCGTGGCGGGATGGCGCATCTCGACGGCGGTGCGCGTGTCGGGATACTGTGCGCCGTCGATGATGTCGGCCCAGCGGATCAGCTCGTCCAGGTCGGGGGCGTGGAAATCAAAGCGCGTGGCGCCGATGTGGGCGATGAACTTGTTGCAGGAGTGGAACTCCGGGCCGTAAAACTTCCGCCCGCCGCGGTCGCGCTGGAAATGCTCGGCGTCGGACTCGGTGAGGAAGGCGCTCTGGTGGTGATCGAACCACCATGTGAGCCGCTCGCTGGGCGAGTATTTGAAGTCCACGATGGCGTTCTCGTCGCCGTCAAACAGCCCGGCGTCGAAGAGCTGGCCCGCGCGGTGCATCATGCCCGTGTAGGCGAATTCCGCTTGGGCGTTAACCGCGGCGCGATAGAGGCGCGTGAACACCGCCGCCGAACAGGCGCCGTCGAAACACTTATCGTGGAAACAGACGCGAACTTTCATGCCGCCTCGCCGGCCGCGAAGGAGAACAACCGCTCCTGCGCCGTGCCGCGAAAAATCGAGAACGTGTTAAATTGCGACCTTGAAGGCGAATTGTCAAGTGGAAAGCGCGGGCGGGGCTCCGAAGGGAGGCCGGCGCCTCCACGGGGGCAGCTCGAATGAGTTTCGGAGCTGCCCCGCGTACCAGCGCAGGACCCGGCTGTAGAAATGGCTACTTGGACGCCTGCTGCTCGGCCATCTTGCCAATAATCGGGATCATGAACTTGGAGTTGTTATACGCCTTGATGGCGCTGATCACCGCCAGCACGAAGATCGTCAACCCTACCAGGGGAATGAGCAGGATGTAGATGATGGTCCCGATCAGCGGAATGAGGTTCAGAACCAGCAAGCAGATATACGTCGCAAAAGCCGTCGCCGCCAGAAACAAGCACTGGAAGGCGTGAAACTTGATGAACTTATCCTTGTTGAAGGGTTCCATCACCAGAAAGACGATGGCTGGGATGATGGTCACGTAAGCGAGCGCCCCCGCCACATTGGGTGCCAGGCCGCCGGTGTTTGCTGCCGGCGCCCCGGTTCCTCCCCCGGGGGCAGTGGAGGGCGCTGGGGTCGCTCCTGCCGGAGCCGTTCCCGCCGGCGCACCACACGACCCGCAAAAGGCCGCTCCCTCATTCAGCGTGGCTCCACACTTCGTGCAGGCTGCCATAAAGACCTCCCTTTTCGGTTGCAATCCCTTGTGAGTAACTGCCCACCTTCCCCCTTACCCTTCCAGACGCCAAAAGGGGGGAAAGTATGTGCAGTGCATAACACAAAGAACACCGATTCGCAATCTTAATGTTGCAACGCCGCGCCATAGGCGGCCGGCGCCACCCGCCGGGTGGAGTATACTGCCTTGCGCATGGCGGGCCCGCAGGCCCGAGACCCGCGCGGGGCAGGATGCTAAACCCCTTCCGATTTCTTCAGACCGCCAACGCCGCCGAGCGCCGCGCCCTGCTGGCCAGCACCCTGGGCTGGATGCTGGACGGCATGGATATCACCCTCTATGCGATGGTCATCGAGGAACTGCTGCGCGAGCTGCGGCTTTCCGCCGCCCAGGCGGGCGGGCTGGCTTCCGTCACCTTGATCGCCTCGGCGCTGGGCGGGGTGCTGTTCGGCGTCCTCGCCGACCGCATCGGGCGGCGCCGCGCGCTCATGTACAGCATCCTGGTCTATTCCGTCTTTACGGCGGCTTGCGGCCTGTCGCACGGACTGGTGGAGCTGGCCGTTTTCCGTTTTTTGCTCGGGCTGGGCATGGGCGGCGAATGGCCGAGCGGCGCGGCGCTGGTCGCCGAAACCTGGCGCGCCGAGCATCGCGGCAAAGCCCTGGGGTTGATGCAGAGCGGGTTTGCCATCGGCTACGCCCTGGCCGCCTTGGTGGCCGCCGTGGTGCTTCCCCGCTGGGGCTGGCGCGCCGTCTTCTTTGCCGGCTTGCTGCCCGCCGCCGTCACCTTGTGGATTCGCCGCGGCGTTCAGGAGTCGCCCCTCTGGACAGCGCGGCACGCGGCTCCGGCCGCAGCGGCGGCAACGGCCTCGCCCGCGTCGTCCGGCCGACTGTTTGACCCGCGCTTTCGCGGCATGATCATCATCACCCTGCTCATGAACAGCGCGGCGCTGTTTGCCTGGTGGGGTCTTTTTACCTGGATTCCGCCCTATCTCGCTCTGCCCGTGGCGCAGGGCGGACGCGGCATGAGCGTCGCCGCGTCCTCACTCTGGATCGTGGTCATGCAGGTCGGCATGTGGTTGGGGTACGTGAGTTTCGGCTTTGTCAGCGACGCTTTGGGACCCAAGAAAACTTACGTCGGGTATCTGGCCGCCGCCGCGGCTCTGGTGCCGATTTACTCGCACGCTGGCGCCGCCAGTCTGCTGGTGCTCGGGCCACTGCTCGCCTTCTTCGGCACAGGACACTTCACCGGCTTCGGCATCATCACCGCCGAACTTTTTCCCACTTCCTTCCGCGCTTCGGCGATGGGGCTCACCTACAACTTCGGCCGCGCGCTCAGCGCCGCCGCACCCTGGGCCATCGGGGCCCTGGCCGTTCACCACGGCTTGAGCTCCGCTTTCTGGATCAGCGGCCTGGCCTTCTTCGCTGCCGCCTTGCTGGCCTTGGCTTTGCCCGTCAGCAAAGACCCGTCCCTGGCTTGACGCCTTAGAGGCAGCAGGGCGAACGCTTCAGAAATAATGCTCAGGAATATCCCAGCGGATGGCGACGCCGCCAGAGCCAACCGCTGCGGACAATAGTCGGCAGGTCGGAGAAGCGGGGATTCCAATCCAGGGCTTTCTTGATTTTCGACGGCTTGGCAAGAAGCACGGCAGGGTCGCCGGCACGCCGGGGCGCCAGAACCGTTCGGATGCGCCGTCCCACGATGCGCTCGACCTCTCGCACCACTTGCAGGACCGAGTAGCCTCGCCCGTGCCCGATATTGTAAACGTCGAAACCGATGTTGGAAATTCTTTTCAGCGCCAGTACGTGGGCGTGGGCGATTTCCAGCACGTGAACATAGTCGCGGATACAACTTCCATCCGCGGTCGGATAGTCGGAGCCGAAGATTCGGAATTCCGTTTCGGGATGAAGCGCCGCGTCGAACAAGCGTGGCAAGAGGTGCGTTTCCGGGTTGTGCGCCTC
The DNA here is from genome assembly GCA_046704985.1 of Terriglobia bacterium. Classification (GTDB taxonomy): domain Bacteria; phylum Acidobacteriota; class Terriglobia; order UBA7540; family UBA7540; genus JBJKQV01. The sequence continues at coordinate 2,664 of JBJKQV010000296.1, read as the reverse complement.
TCCGAGGGTGCGGGTGGCGCCGGCGGCGTTGAAATACCTCAGCGCCACGGCGTTCAGCCCGTGAGCCCGATGGTACCAGGATAGCGCCCGTTCGATAACCAGCTTGGTTTCGCCGTAGGAGTTGACGGGCCGTGTGGAATGGGTCTCGGGAATCGGCACTCGCTCCGGTTCGCCATAAACCGCGGCACTCGACGAAAACACCAGCTTCTTCACTCCGCAGCGGCCCATCGCCTCGAGCAGAATGAGCGTTGCCGCCACGTTGTTCTTGTAAAACCGCTGAGGATCCTTCATGGACTGCTCAACCAGGGCGCAGGCAGCAAAGTGCATCACCGCATCCACGCGGAATCGCTTCATAGTGCGCTGGAGCTTCTCCGCGTCACCCACGTCCCCTTCGATGAACTTCATGCCCGCGCCGACGGCCTGGCGATAGCCGGTGCTGAGGTCGTCATACGCGATCACCAAGTGTCGGCGCCGCAGAAGTTCCATGGCGCAAACACTGCCGACGTAGCCCGCGGCTCCTGTGACCAGAATTCTCATCGCTTGCGTGCCTTCCTTGGTTGCGCCCAACCGACCTGTGCTGCTTCCCCTCGCCCTTCGAATCGAGGTCCTCTAGGGCGTCGCCGCGCAGGATCCTCACAGCTACACGGAAAGTCGACGAGTTCTTTCCACACGCACAAACGCTCGCGCGGCCCAATGTAATCTCAAAAGCCGCATCAGAGTGTACTACAACCTGAAAAGCTTCTCACCTCTTAGGCTGTCGCCACGAACTTCAACGGCTCGCTGAACCGGCTCGAAGTGTGCCAACGCTTTGTCGATTAATTCCGTGCATAGCTCTGAAAAGAACCTGTGCGCAGGCTTTCAACGAGCCCTGCTGCAAGGGATCGGGTCACAGATATAGAGGAAGGATATCTTGCCCTTATGAAGAGAGGGGCGCAAAAACTAAGTGGCGCTGTATCAGTAAGATGATGGCTTCGTTTTGCAGTTTTTCTGCTAACGGGCCTAGTGAGAGTACTACTAGTGGACGTACCTCATATTATATAGACTGAGACTTTTCCGCCAAGACACTCAGCTGACCTTGCGGAGGCTATCCTCCCCCTTGTCCCATTTCTGGTCCGCGCCTTCCTTGGATTCACTACCCTCAGCTTTCACCCGGCGCCACGCTACCAGCTGCTGCAGCTTGCGCTCAAGTAGCCGCTCCAAATGACTCTCGTAACGTATAACCCTGTCTAGGTCTTCTTGTTTCGGCAGCAGTTGCGCGTCGTCTTCACATGGATATACCTCGCACTCCTTCTGAAGAAATAGCCGCGCAAGCTTCTCGAAATGCTTGATCTGGTCATCCAACAATTCAACTACTTCCCGCCGCTCCTGCTCCTGATCCTCGGATCTGCCACTCGTCGGATGCCCACAGCACCTCTCGTATTGCCTAATCAAGAGTGAAGGCCTCATGCTCAGGTCACCCTTACCGAAATTCCCCCTTAGTACGCCCACCGAATCTTCTTTGAAAATCCCTAATTTCGCCTCATTCCGAATAACCAGCAGTAGCCCAAGAACAAACCTACAGTCATAACTGGAGTCAGCCGCGCCGCCGAATCCGAAAGTCCTTCTCTGAAACATCGAAACCGACTCGCGCCATCCCACACCCGCACTCACTTTCACAGACTCCATCTCTCGATTCAAGCGAAATTCCTGACTCTGAGCAGCAAGGATCCCAGCCTCCGCGCGTCGCAGCCTGGCCAACCTCCAGCGGATCTGCACTATGTCTTCAACCAGAGCACGTGCAAATCCGTCCTGTGGCTCAAACGCTTCCTCCATAGAACGGTGCAGGTTCTTGAACCTGGCAGAATTTTCGCCTAGTTCCTCTATGCGATCGGGTACAACTTTCGCAAATACCAGATGCTTCGCAGCGTTACCTCTGGAGCGACGTTTCCCCAGCTCCGTTCGCGGCCCGGTCGATTTGCGGCTGTTCTCACGGTTGGCTACAACCATTGCCTCAGTCTTGGGTTTCTGGATCAGACTCATACCAACCTCCTTGCCGTGACGTAATTGGCTTGACCTCTCGTCATCCGTCACGCGAAACCTCTCAGGCGCATAATACAACATTTTGTCCGTGTGTCCAGTGGTTATTTTACATTCTCACATCATTCTGGCGTGCTATAATTTCATGGCAATATACAGCGATCATTTTGAGTGCAAGTTTTGAGGTCAGTTGTGGATCAAGTTTTAGTGCATCTTTTAGATACACTATTTGTGCTTAACAACTGCACCCCTGGCAGTTCAAGGAAATGTTCAAACGGCGGCAATCAGTAGTGGGAGCTTGGTTTCCCTTTGGTGCATAACCCCAAGGTTTTCTTGTGGCAGACTATCCCCTGGAAATTCAAACAATTACACTGTCGTGAAGGTCTTCGCATAAGGCCTTCTACTATAAACATCCGCCCAGGCAAACGGCGCCCGAACTCACAGCTTCGGCTGGCCCTCGCCGGGCTTGTCGGTGCTTCGCCCGGCAATCTACCAGAATAATTCCAATGAAAACCGTTCGGGTCCTCCTAGAATTGCACGCGCGCAAGTTCCTGCTTCTTCTGCCGCCGAACGATGCGCGCCAGTTTTGCGCTTGTGGCCTTTTGCCGTGCCTCGTCGCGGGCCAGCCTTGCTTCGAGCGCCGCCACC
>JBJKQV010000295.1:0-3430 GCA_046704985.1 Terriglobia bacterium | reverse complement strand
TCCTTCCGGCGCGCGCGTCCTGCTCATCCGCCTGCGCTCCATCGGCGACATCATTCTGCTGACCCCAGCCCTGCGATTGCTCAAGGAGTGGCGGGCGGATCTGCGCGTGACGGTGATGGTCGAGACGCGCTTTCGCGGCCTGCTCGATAACAACCCGCACGTGGACGAGTTGCTGTCGCCGGGCGAAGGGGACGGGCTCGCCAAGTTGGCGGCGCGCCTGGACGCCGTGCGCCAGGTCCGTGCGCGCCGCTTCGCGCTCTGCCTGAATCTGCACGGCGGACCTACCAGTACGCTGCTCACGCGCTTGAGCGGGGCGCGCGCCAAGGCCGGCTACGAGTATTATCGCAGCCGCGGCGTCTACGACTTCCTCATCCCTCACGCGCGCCGGATCTTCGGCCGCGAAGACATTCACACCGCCGAGCATCAGGCGGCGGCATTTTTCCACCTCGGCCTGCCGCGAGCGGAAATTTCCCGCACCCAGGTCTACCTGCGCGAGCAGGACCGTGAATGGTGGAAGCAGAAGCGCCGCGAGCTGGGGCTCGAGGCGCGGCCCTACGCGCTCCTCCACCCCCCGGCGCTCTACGCCACCAAGCAATGGGCGGCGGAGGAGTTTGCGCGCCTGGGAGATTTCCTGGCGGAGGAGTGCAAGCTTCAGCCGGTCTATTCCTGCGGGCCGGGCGAAAGCGCGGTGCTCGACGCGCTGGAAGGCGCTGAATCCCGCCGAGTCCCGCGACTCGAGGGCACGACGCTCGGCCAGTTCGCCGCGGCCATCGAGGGCGCGGAGCTTTTTGTGGGCAACGACAGCGGCCCCGCGCACCTGGCGGCGGCGCTGGCTCGTCCGCGCGTGGTCATCTTCGGGTCTTCGAGCTCCACCATCTGGGGACCGTGGCCGCGCCCCGACCTTGACGCGCCGGCGCGCGTGGTGCAGAACCACTACGACTGCAACCCCTGCCCGGGCGATCGGTGCTACCGTTTCGAGCGTCCGGAGTGTATCCTTTCGGTGCGCTTCGAGCAGGTGCGCGCGGCGGTGGAGGAAGTTCTCGCCGCGGCGCAGAAACGGGAGAAGGCGTGAGGCAGAAGAAGGGCGACCGGCAACTGGCGGCCCTGGTGCGGCGCATGCGCGGGCATCGCGTGGGCGTGCTGGGCGATTACATGTACGACGAGTTCCTGCGCGGCGAGGCGCGGCGGCTTTCGCCGGAAGCGCCGGTGCCCGTGGTGCTGGTCGAGGACCCGAAGGCGGCGCAGGGTTACGCGGGCGGAGCGGGAAACGTGGTGGCCAATCTCGCGGCGTTGGGAGGCCGCCCGGTGCCTTTCGGCGCCCTGGGCGCGGACGAAACCGGACGCCTGCTGCGCGCCCTGCTGCGCGGCCGCGGCATTCCCACCGAGGCGCTGGTCCAGGACTCAAGCCGCGTGACGCCGCGCAAGCTGCGCATCGTCGCCCATCAGCACCAGCTTTTGCGCCTGGACGTGGAGCGCGCCGACGCTCTCTCGCCGCGCGCCACAAAGCTGCTGGCCCGCCACCTGACGCGTTGGGTGGGAAAGCTCAAGGCGCTGGTGATTTCCGACTATCAGAAGGGCTGTGTCTCGACCGAGCTGGCGCGCCACGCCATCAGCCTGTGCCGCCAGAAGCGCCTGCCGGTGCTGGTGGACTTCAAGCCTCAGCACCCGGAAATCTGCCGCGGCGCCACCCTGGCCACTCCCAACCTGCACGAGGCGGAAGCGCTGCTCGGCCGACCGCTGCGCACGCGCTCCGAGCTGCTGGCCGGGGGCCCGCGGCTGCTGGCGGAGTTGGGCTGCGCCAATCTGCTGATCACCCGCGGCGCGGAAGGCATGACGCTGTTCGCCGCCGACCGGCCGGCCTACGAAGTGCACAGCCGGCCGCGGCCGGTTTACGACGTCACGGGCGCCGGCGACACGGTGCTGGCCGTCCTGGCGCTGGCGATGGCGGCGGGCGGCGCGCTCACCGACGCCGCCAAACTCGCCAACCGCGCGGGCGGACGCGTGGTGCTTAAGTTCGGCACCGCCGAGATCACCCCCGAGGAGCTTCTGGATTCTCTGGCGAGCGGGAAAGACTAAGGCGGGGCGTAGGCCAGCCCCAGCGTCTTGGTGTTAACCACCAGGTCGAGCGGAGGCTGAACGCCGTTGATGGAGACCGTGACCAGCACGCTTCCCTTGCGCGAGTCCGAACCCAGAATCTCGAAGTTGCGGATCTTGCCGTAATCCCCCTGCGGTCCCCAGCCGCTCATGAAATCCTGATACGAGTAGGAGGAGACGGGCTGCCAGAGCTGGTAAGCCTGGCGGTAATGCCCTTCCTGCAGGGTGGTGAGGAAGTGTGCCACGGCGCGCTCCTGGCGGTAGTTCCAGAACTTGATGACCAGCAGCGTGCCGATGGAAGAAATAAGAAAGATGATGACGATGAGCATCCACAGCGGCACATACTTGCGAAGGCCGCCGGGAGGCTTGGGTGGTTTGGCATCGAGGAGCATGTCTTTAGCAAACCCTCCGGGGCGCTCGAAGCCGTGCGGCGCGCCCCACGCCGAGTCTTGAAGCGAATCCGCGGCTACACTTTCAGGCTATCACAGAAGCCCCGCGGCGCGACTCACAATGTGCGGCGGAAGAGCGTCGTCGCCGCCGCCATCATCACCACGGCGAAGGCGATAAGAAACAGCAGGTCGCCCGAGATGGCCGCGAAGCCGGTGTTCTTGAGAAAGAGCGCCTTGAAGGCGTGCACGGCGTAGGTGAACGGGTCGAAGCGTGCAAAGGTGCGCATCCAGAGCGGGAAGCCGTTGATGGGATAAACCGCGCCGCTGGGGAAAAAGAGCAGGGTGTTGAGCACCCCGAAGGTGGCGCGTGGCACCAGCGGGTCGTTGACGCGCACCATCATCAGAAACATCATGCTGATCAGCGCCAGCGAGGTGACGACGACCACCACCAGCAGCCGCCCCAGCCGCGCCGGGTCGAGAGGATCGGGGATCCCCGCCAGCAGCGCCCCCAGCGTGCAGAGCACCAGCCCGGTGAGGATGGCCTTGATGGCGCCCGACAGGTTGAAGCCCATGATGAGCTCGAACTTGTTGATGGGGGTGACCAGGTAGCCCTCGTGCAGCCCACGCGCCTTGTCGTCGATAAAGATGATGCCGCCGCCGATCATGGCGGAAACGAAGATGGAGAGCACCACCGAGCCCGCCAGGAAGTACTGGATGTAGGGGACGTAAGGGTAGAGCTCGACGACCTGCAGCGTGACCTTGGAAGTGAGGCGCGGGGCGATGCGCGGCTGCTGAAAATCGCGGATCAGCTGCGTCATCGTCCCTTCCAGGGCGCTGGCCACAAAGTTGTCGGTGTTGTCCTCGACCAGGGCCACCTGCGGCGACTGGCCCTCCGCCAATTGGCGTGAGAAGTTGGGGGGCACGCTCAGCACGGCGTTGATGCGCCC
>JBJKQV010000294.1:0-10692 GCA_046704985.1 Terriglobia bacterium | reverse complement strand
CCGCTGGCCCTGTTTCGGCAAGGAGGCAAGTTGGTCGTGGTTGCGGGCGATGGCCCCACCCAGCTCGCCGCGTGTCGAGGCCAGCTGGCCCTCCAGCTCGGAACGGGTCTGGGCGGCTTGCTGGTGGGCGGTGTCGAGAGCCTGCTGGTGGCGCGCCAATTCTTCCTGCACCCGGTTCCAGCGCTCCTCGGCTTGGCGGTGCGCCGCCGGCGGGTGCGCGGCCGCGGGGCGGCGCGCGGCCACCGGCGAGGGCCGCGTGGGCGGCACAGCCGGCTTGACTTGCAATTCATCGACCTGCACGCGCAGCATAGCGATCCGGTGGCGCGCGCCCGCGAGCGTTCGCGCCATCACCTGTTCATCCTGTGTCACGCGGCGAACCTGCGCCCGCTCGTATCCGGCGTAAACCGCCGTCGCGGCGGCCACCAGCGCCAGCAGGACGCTCGCCCTCATCCAGCCGCTCGGAGAAGCGGCCGCTTGGACTTTCCGGAACTCTGTAGTTTTCTCTTCCATGGCTTGACCTCGCCGAAACGTCGGCCGAGGGAGGCGCTCCCTCCGCTGAGAGTTAAGGCACGCGGGCTTCCAGGCGCGGCGCAAGTTTAAGGGTTTCGATTCAGGGGATTAGAAAGGTTGAAGGGAATCAGCACGGGCAGATATTTCCCGCGCCGGAAATTTTTTCCCGCACCGCCTCACAGACGGGGCGCGTAGTAGGCGACGTTGATGGGCACGGCGCGGTTCTCGCGCGCCGCGCGGTAGATGGCCTGCATCACGATCAGGTCGCGCAGGCCTTCCTCGCCGCGGGGCTCCGGGTCGCGCCGCCGGCGGATGCAGTCGGCGAAGGCGTCCAACTCCAGAGCGAATTCGTCCAGGGGCTTGAACTTCTTTTCGAACCAATGCCCGCCCAGCTTGCCGAACAGCCGCCGCTCTTCGTCGTAAGCAAAGGCGGGGTCGAGCGCCGCCCAGCCCTTCTCGCCGTGCACGTGCAAAAAGGAAGACTTCGCCGCCCCAAAGCTCGCCGAGCCGGTCATGACCATTCCTTGCGGGAAGTTGAGGCGAAAAACCAGGTGCTCCTCTACTTCCCGGAAGCGCGCCGGGTCGGTGGTCCAGGCGTAAGCCCCCGCCGCGGTGGGCTCCTGGCCGGTGAGCCAGCGCGTGGTGTTGACGCAGTAGACGCCCAGGTCCATGAGCGCGCCGCCACCCGCCAACTTGCGGTCCAGGTGCCAGCCGGGCGCCCGGCGCCCGGAAGGCAGCAGGATGGTGAAGGCGGAGTGGATCAGCTTCAAGCGGCCCAGCTTGCCGCCCGCCACTAGCTTTTTGAGCGCCCGGCTGGCGGGGTCGAAATATTTCCGGTAGGCGACCATCAGGCGAACGCCGTTCGAGCGGCAGGCGGTGATGAGGCGCTGGGCGTCTTCCAGGGTGGTGGCCAGGGGCTTCTCGCACAGGACGTGCTTGCCCGCTGCCGCCGCTCGCTCGCCGAAGTCCGCGTGGCGGGCGTTGGGAGTGGCCAGGTAGACGGCCTGCACCTGGGGATGGTTCAGGCAGAGGGCGAGATCGTCGTAGTGATAATAGTCGGGGGCGCGGAATCGCTTGGCTAGCTGGCTTGCCTTCTTTTCGTCCCCGCTCACCAGCGCCACCAAGCGCGTCTGGCGCGAGTGGGCAAAAGCCGGCAGCACCGCGCGCTCCGCGATGTGGCCCAGGCCGATCACCGCGAAGCCCACGCGTTTCGTTGCTCCCATCTACGGGTTCCTCTTGTCGATAATCTCGTGCCGGACCCTTACTCTCTTCAGCATTATCATCCCCTTGTCAAGGGGAGGCAAGGAAAGCCGCAGGCGACGGGAGCGCGGCGACGGCCCGCCCCTAAGCCTGCGGGGGAGCCGGGGTGAGGCCGTGGCGAAGCATGATGTCGGTCATCTTGGCGCGGTCGGGAGGACCGCCCGCCGCGGCGTTGATCACCTCTGCGGACTCGCGGAAATACTGCGGCCCGATGGCGGCGGGGGTGATCACGCACAGCGCCTTGGCGGCGCGGCTGCCGTGGTTGTCGAAGCGGTGCACGGCGCCGCGCGGGATGCAGAGCGCCTGTCCGGGCCCGACCTCGAACGGCTGCCCGTCCACCGTCCAGGTGAGCACGCCTTCCAGGCCGTAGATGGTCTCTTCATAGTGGTCGTGGCTATGCGCGGGCGCCGCCAGACGCTGGGCGGCCGGGACCAGGACTTCAAAAGCCGCGATGGTGTCACTGGAGTGCTCGCCGGTAATCAGAAAGCGCACCTCCAGGGGGCCCAGGCGGATGCTTTCCTGGGCGGGGTTGAGGCCGAGTGCGAGGGTTTGCGGGGTCATGGTCGTTTCTCCTTTAAGTAAATTTCGTTTACTATGGTATACTGTAAATCGAGTTTACTGTGAGTGTCAAGCATAAAATGCCGGGCCCCGTCCCCACCCGCCGGATGCTGATCGGGGCGCTGCTGCGGGTTCCCGCCCAGGCCATCCAGCGCCGCATCATCCGCGAGCTCAACGCGGCGGGCTTCCAGGGGCTGCGCGTCCCGCACATGGCGGTGCTGCAATATCCGGGTCCGGACGGGGTGCGCCCCGGGGTTCTCGCCGAGCGTGCCGGCATGAGCAAGCAGGCGATGAACCAGCTTCTGCGCAGCCTGGAAAGGTTGGGGTACCTGGTGCGTTCCGACGCCCCCCACCAGCGCCGGGCGCGCCTGGTGCGCCTGACCGAGCGCGGCCACGCCGCCTACGCCAAGATCCACGTAATCCTCCGCGACATCGAACGCGAATGGAGCGATGAGCTGGGGGCCCAATCCTTCCGGGAGCTCAAGGAGCACTTGCTGCGCGTTTGGGAAAGCCCCCTGGTCCATTAGCTACCACTTCCAAGCCGCCGCTGCTACGACCACTCGGCCCGGTCCCCGGCCCCTGGGGAGGACTTTTCGCCCGCTTACGAAACCCCTTGACAACCCGTCTCAGAAGACTAGAGTGTGGGGTTAGGAAGACTAATGGGACCGCCAGGGGTCCTACGGTTGCGCTCTCCCTGCGGCGTGCTGCGGAGTGGCTCTTTCCTTCCTCTTGCCGCAACTGCCTGGCGGTTGGGATCAACCACGGCGCCGAAACCTCCACGCGCCCGCCTGTGGGCGGACCGGGAGGGGGAGGTTTCCATGTTTGAAATCATTGATGACCAGGATCCTCGCGAAAAGCGCAGGATGCTCTGGGTGAAGATCTGCGCGTTTGTGGTGGCGGTGGCGGCCGTTGCCGGGGTGGTTTATTTCTTCGGTTTTCTTCCTTACGGAAAGTAGTCAGGGGCGCGTGAGGGGGAAGAGTTCGGCCACCAGGCGGAGCGCGTCGTCTCGTGACCGCAGGCTGCCGTCGAGCTGGCCGTCTTCGACGGTCTGGAGAATCCGTTTAAACACCGGGCCAGGGGTGTAGCCTTGGGCGATGAGGTCGTCTCCGCCTAGCAGGGGCGGAGGCTTGACCTCCTCGGGGGGAGTCTCCTCCAGCATCCGGCGCGCCAGTTCGTAGTTTTCCAGGTTGCCGTGGCTGGCCAGGCAGTCGAGCCGGTGCAGCTCCAGGTGTTCTTCAAACCCTTCCATCCTCAGGAAACGTAACTGCGTGGAGCGGCGCATGCGCGGGAAGTCCTTGAAGCGCAGGTGATGGCGCACTAGCTCGGCCACGCGCTCGGTCGAGCGCGTCGAAAGGCGCAGGCGGCGGCAGAGGTCTTCGGCCATGCGCGTCCCCACCTCTACGTGGCCGTCAAAGCGGATGCGCTCGCGCACCGAAAAAGTGGGCGGCTTGCCGATGTCGTGCAAGAGTACGCCCAGCGCCAGGGTGGGCGTCGGGTCGCGCAGGCCTTCCAGCATTATCAGCGTGTGCGTCCAGACGTCGCCCTCGGGATGAAACTCCGGCGGCTGCTCAACGCCCTGTAGGGCCTTGATTTCGGGCAGCACCTCGGCGAGCAGGCGCGTTTCGTCGAGCAACTCAAAGCCCCGGCGCGCCGCGCCCTGGGTGAGGATCTTGAGGATTTCGTCGCGCACCCGCTCGGCGCTCACGGAGCGGATTTCGGGCGCCGCGCGGCGGATGGCCTCGGCGGTCGCGGGGTCGAGCGCAAAGCCGAAGCGCGCCGCAAAGCGCACGGCGCGCAGCATGCGCAGGCGGTCTTCGGCAAAGCGCTCGGCGGGATTGCCGATCGAGCGGATCACCCGCGCGCGCAGGTCGGCCTGCCCGCCCACCTCGTCGAGCACGCGACCCTTGGCCGGGTCGTAGAGCAGGCCGTTGATGGTGAAGTCGCGGCGGCGGACGTCTTCCTGGGGGGTGCGCGCAAAACGCACCTGAACGGGATGGCGGCCGTCGGCGTACAGGCCGTCGCTGCGGAAGGTGGCCACCTCCACGTCGCCCGCCTCTCCCGGCACCACCACCACGCCGAATTGCGCGCCCACCGTCAGGCTGCGCGGGTAGAGGCGCAGCACCTGGTCGGGCGTGGCGTTGGTGGCCACGTCGTAGTCGGCGGGCTCGCGCCCCATCACCAGGTCGCGCACACACCCGCCGACCAGATAGGCTTGGAAGCCTTCCGCGCGCAGCCGGCGGACAATCGCCACCGCCGCTTGGCCCTTTGCATCGGCCGGGGGTTTCATGAGGGTATTACAGCCGAACCCGCCGGGTTGCGCAAGCGGGCTGTCGCCGGGAGGATGGCTTGCTGAAAACAGAAACCCCCGGCGCGCCAGCCGGGGGTTCTGTCTGTTGGAGGCGCTGGAGCGCCTCTGGGTACCCAGATCGTTTGGGTTCGACTACTCCGGGTTCTCGGGAGGAGGCGCGTCCTCGCCCTTCTTCTGCTTCTTTTCTTTCTTGGCTTTCTTGGCCTTGTGGGCCTTCTTGTGCATCTTCTTGTTAGCCTTCTTGCCGGTGGCCGCGGGGGCTTCCTGAGTCTGTCCCTCGGCGGGCGCAGTCTCCTGCGCGAACGTCGGCATACTCAGGGCAAAAGCGACCACGAAGGCAAATACCAAAGTCAGAAGCTTCTTCATACGATCCAGCTCCTCAAGTTAGAGTCACGTGGCCCGAAGCCACGTTGGCGAGGTCAGAAGCACGGGAGATTCCAAACAGCAGGGGCTTTGAAGCTGTAAGGGAAGGTCATGAAACTTATGGGGTTCTACTGCGGCACTCCTAGGGCGTCGGCCGCGCGCCGCCGAGCGCTTCCCAAAGGGTACACGTTTCCGTGCAGCGGTACACCAATCGGGAGAGGGGCGAGCATTCACGGGCCGGCGTTCCGGCCGGGCAAAATGGACACGTTGTCGTATTGGACGGCTGGCGGCGTGCCCGGTGCGGGTGGCCTTCCAGCTGGGTTAGTGCGCGGCGACCTCCGCCAGCAACTTCTCCATCTTGGCGTGCAGGCGCTGGTGAGTGCCGGCGCCCATCTTTTCGACTTCCAGCTTTTCGAAACGCTCGGCGAGTTGCTGCTGTTCCTGCGCGCTCAGCATCTGTTCGGCGATGCGAAAGAGCACGTTGTTCTCTTTGTCGATGTGGGCCTCGAGCAGGCGGACGTAGCCGCGGGCTGCTTGCGCCCAGAGCGCCGCGGAGCCGTCGGTGCCGGCGGCGTAGGCTTGGGCGGACTCCGCCATGGCGCGGATGAGCGCGCGCCCTTGCTCATGTTCGCCGAGCATGACGCCCACAGGCCCTCCCTGACGGGGCAGACCCTTGCTTTCCAGCAACGGGAAAAGTAAATCCTCTTCCTTGCCGTGGTGGCACTGGTCGGTAAAGACGCGGAAGAACTCCAGCAAATCGTCGAGCCGCTGGGGCGGCACCTTCTCACCCTGCTCGAGCCTCTGGGCGACTGTTTGCGTGGCGGCGAGCATTTTCAAGACCGCTTCGTGTTCGTGACGCAAGATTTCCGTGGCCGTCGGCATGAAACCTCCTCTTCGCTCCGAACTCCATCCTAAGTTTCCGCTCGCGCCGGCGGCGATGACCAAAGTCACGCCCGGTGCGGCACGTTTGGTCGCCGAAAAGCCCGGGGGCCGGAGTCGAGATTTTCTGCCTGCAAAGGCGGTGGAAACGGCGGGGATAATCAACGCTCGCCGACTCCCGTCCGGGAAGAGCATTCCCGTCCGGGGCGGCGAGGTTGTCGGGCGCCGCCGGACTCAGCGGTCCGGCAGCCGGAGGAGAAAAGCTACGAGGTCGTGGAATTGCTCCAGCGGTGGGAAGCGCTCTTGGAATAGAGAAACTGCACGCCGGAGTGCTGACCGGCAAAGAACCACGCTTTCAGGGCCATGGGGTCGTCCTTGGCCTGTTCGGTTAGCTGGAAGCCCGGCTTGCCTCTCAACTTCGCCCGGTAGTCGGGGACGCCCATGAACGTGCCCACCAGGCGCGTGTCGTGGGCGTTGAAGACCCCGACCACATCCGGGTTGCTCAGGGGGAAGAGCAGTTTCATCGTGTAGGTTCCCGGTCCGAGCACCATACCGGGCAACGCCAACGGCTTGTTAATCTTCAGGACAGTCAGATGGTTGGATTGCGACGCCCGGGCGATGCCGGGCAGGGCGGCGAGAACCAGCCCCGTGCAAAATAATGTTATCAATGCGCTTTTGGTATGACTCATAAGATGTCACCTCCACTTTAATTGGACGCAGCGCGGGAATGCTATCGTTGCCCCGCGCGGCACGGTTCGGCGCGCGGCGCGAAAAAATATTCTCGGCAGCGCAGGCAACGCCCGAAGCGGCAAGGTGCGTCGTGCCGCCGGCCCTCCCGCCGCCTAGGAAGGCTCGGCGGCGGTGGCCACGTGGAAGCGCCGCGGGGCCGCCTCCGGCCCCCGGGACTCGGCGGGAATCGTCGTCGTGTTCCCATCCCGCAGCTGCAGGTAGTGCGGCGAGAGGATTTCGATGCCGCCCTGGTTGAACGCGTCCTGGATGTTCTGGTGAAGCTCGGAAGTGATGTCGGCCATGCGGCTCGCCTGGTCGGTGTAGGCGTTCAACTGATAGGAGACGAAGAAATCGTTGAGACTGGTCTGGAGGACAAAGGGCTGCGGGTGGGGAAGAACCCCGGTGGTGTGCTGAGCGGCGCTGAGCAACAATTCGTGCACGCGCCGCCAGGGCGTCTCGTAACCGATGGTGACCGAGGTGTGGAGGATCAGCCCGCGTCCCCGCGATTCGGTGGTGTAGTTGACGATGTGGTGGTTGAGCGCCAGCAGGCTGGGCACGATCACTTCTTCGTTCTTGATGGTGCGCAGCTTGGTATAGAGGAACGTCCGCGCCACCACGTCGCCCGACACCTCGCCGAGCTTTACCCGCTCGCCGATCTTGAAGGGGCGCATGTAGGTGAGCACCACGCCGGCGATCAGGTTGCCGACCGTCGAGGAAGAGCCGAAGGAAACCATCAGGCCCAGGATCACCGAGATGCCTTTGGCCGCCGTCGACCCCGTGCCGGGAATGAGCGGGGCGATGAAGAACAGCGCCAGCACGATGAGAACGGCTTTGATGATCTGGGCGGTGGGGCGCGCCACGTCGGAGTGCACCCAGGGCTCCAGGCTGATGGCGCCGCGGTGCGCCTGCTCGAAGATGAAGCCCACGGCCCGCAAAGCCACGCGCGTCACCACCACAATCACCAGGATAAAGAACAGGTCGGGGAGGTACCCCAGCACTCCCTTGAAGATGGCCACCAGCGGGTCGTAGAGCCAGAGAAAGACCTGGTAAGTGTAATGGCGCGTCTCGGGGATCTGGGCGAAGACCAGCAGCAGCCCCGCCACGCCGACGAAAACCAGCGCGGAGGCGTAGATCAGCCACAAGGCCCTCCCCAACAGGCGGTAGATGCTGGCGGCGGAGAACACCTCCAGGCCGCGAAAGTGCACGGCCTTCAGACGCTCGCGGCGCGCTTCCAGACCTCGCACCAATCTCCGCCGCCCGCGCGCCAGCCCGATCAGCGCCAGCACGCCCAGCAGCAAGATGAGCCCGGTGTTGATGAGGCGATGCAGCCAAGCCTGCCAGCCCGTCTCGCTCAGCAGCGCTCCCATGTGCTCCTGAATGGAGGTTGCCCAACGCTCGGCCAGCGCCTGCGCGTCGGTGCCCTCGGCCTGCGCGTCGTTTTCCGTGGCCGTGACGATGGGCTCGCTGCCGATCAACACCTGGTAGCCTTCCGCGGTTTTTTCCACCCGCGTCTCCAGCCGCGCGGGAGGCGACTGGAGAATAGTTTGCAGCCGGCGGTTGATGGCCCGGGCGCGCTCCTGCGGCGAGAAGTTCTCAACTCCCGTCTTGAGCACGAAGACCGTGTGCCCCTGAATCTCCACGCGGCCCACCGGCGCGGGCGTCTGTCCGGCGGCGATTCCGGCCAGCAACAGTCCCAGCAGGGTCAAGGCGATCTTTCTGATGATGCGCATAGCGTCCTCCTTGAAACGTCGGGCGGCTCAGGCCGCCTTCGGGCAAGTCTACACAAAAACCCGCCCACAAGCTCTGCCGCCGGCAGGAAGGATAAAACGCTCTCACGCCAGGGCGCAAAGGCGCCCAGGGGCGCGGAGAAAAGCCGGAGGACTTTGCGGCTTGGCGCCTCGGCGTGAAATGGTTTTAAGGGAGAAAAATACCGGACGGGGTGGGATGTTGGTGAGGCCGGGCGGAGAGCCGACACCTCGACTGACCGCCGGCCCTGCGCGACCCGTCCTTACTGAGTCTTCTCGCAGAGCATGACGCGTTCTTGCTCGTCGATCTCGCGCAAACGCACTTCGATGACTTCGATGTCGGTGGTCTGGACCATGCGCCCCACGTAGTTGGCCTGGATGGGCAGCTCGCGGTGGCCGCGGTCGATGAGCACGCAGAGCTCGACGCGCCGTGGGCGCCCCTGATCGATGAGGGCGTCGAGCGCCGCGCGCGTGGTGCGCCCGGTATAGAGCACATCGTCGACCAGCACCACGTCCTTGCCCTCCGCCGAGAAGGGCAGCGGCGAAGACTGCACGACGGGTTTCTGGTCCACCGTCGACAGGTCGTCGCGGTAGAAGGTGATATCCAGGATGCCCACCGGGGTGGCCTTCTTTTCGATGTCGGCGATCTTCTGCGCAAGGCGCGAGGCCAGGGGCACGCCGCGCCGCCGCACTCCCACGAACACCAGGTTTTCGACGCCGTTGTGCCGCTCCACAATCTCGTGCGCCAGGCGCACCAGCGTGCGGTCAATCTCCGAAGCGGACATCAACTGCTTCTTCTCGTGCACGCCCGCTTTGGCGGAGTGGGTAACTTTTGCTTTGGGTTTGTCCATATGATCTCCCGCGCGGGATTATAAACCAGGAAGGCGCCGCGGCGCAGAGAAGTCTTGGCGGCCTAAGCCCGCCGGCCGGGAAGGGAGCCCACCGCCTGGAAATGCCGGCGCAGGTCGCGCACGTAATGGTCGGCCTCGCGGGTGGGTTTGGGAATGCGGAAACCGTCCGCACACCGGCGCACCAGACCGACCGCGGAAGTGAGCGAGACGCGATGACCCTGGGTGACGAAGATGGGATGGACACCCTCGCGCGTGCGCAGCGCCATGCCTACCCGCTCGCCCTTGTCGATCAGCGGGCTCACCGACCCGGCGCGCCGCCCGGGCTCGCGGAATTCCCCCACCAGCACGCTCTTACCGCAGCCGATGGTGGGGATGTCGAAGAGCACGCCCAGGTGGCAGGCGATTCCGAAGCGCCGCGGGTGTGCCAGGCCGTGGCCATCCACCAGCAGCAGGTCGGGCTGCGTCTTCAGCCGCGCGAAGGCGCGCGCCAGAATCGGAATCTCGCGAAAGGAAAGCAGGCCGGGAACGTAAGGGAAGCGCAGCGGCGCGCGCGCCATCCGGCGCTCGATCTCCTCCATTTGCGGATAGCGGTAGACGATGACTCCGGCGAAGGCGGTTTGGGTGGCGGGGTCGAAGGCCAGGTCGGCGCCCGCCACAGTGCGCGGGGCGGCGAAGCGGTCTTTGAGAATCACCCGCGCGCGCAGCTTCTGCTGCACGCGCACCGCCTGGCGCGGCGTCAGGCTCCAGCGGCTGCGCAGCTTGGGTCGCATCTTCACTCCTTCCAAGGGCTATTGTATGCCCGGCGCGGGCCGCCGCTGGCGCGGCCGTGCCAATTTTCTCCGGCGCGCCCCGGGGAATTAGTGTAGGCTTAGGGCACTCCTCGCGGGAGCACAAACCACAGGGCAGGTCCGAAGATGAAGCTCGTCAACTATGAATTCAAGGCGCGGCTTCGCGACGAAGCGCGGGTGCGCGCCGCGCTCAAGCGCCTGCGCTCCCGTTACGTGGGCACCGACCGCCAGACCGACACCTACTATCGCGTGCCCGCCGGGCGCCTGAAGGTGCGCGAGGGC
The DNA here is from genome assembly GCA_046704985.1 of Terriglobia bacterium. GTDB lineage: Bacteria > Acidobacteriota > Terriglobia > UBA7540 > UBA7540 > JBJKQV01. The sequence goes on along the minus strand of JBJKQV010000294.1, from coordinate 418 downwards.
AAAATCGAAAACGCCTTGATCTTTTACCGCCGCACCAACTCGCCGCGCGCGCGGTCCTCGGCCGTGGAGATGATGCTGCTCGCGCCGCGCAATCCCCTGCGCGCAATCCTCAGCGAGGCTTTGACGCCCCAGGTGGTGGTCAGCAAGCGCCGCGAAATCTACTTTGTCGGCAACGTCAAGATTCATCTCGACCGCGTCGCGGGGCTGGGAAAATTCCTGGAAGTGGAAGCCATGTCGCGCTCCCGGGCGCTGGCCAAGATCCGCAAGCAGGCGAAGAAATTCCAGAAACTGTTTGGGGTGGAGCCGCGCGACATCGTGCCGCAGTCCTACTCCGACCTGGTGATGGCCAAATCGCGGCGTTGACGGCGCGCCGGCCGGCAAATTCCATGAACCTTTCCTCCTCGCCCCGCGGCGAGCT
>JBJKQV010000293.1:0-10658 GCA_046704985.1 Terriglobia bacterium | reverse complement strand
TGATGAGAAAATCCCCCCCCGGTATCACCACCATGCCGGGGGGCCGGGTCGAGGGGGTTTGGGGGGGCGGTATAGGGACGATGTGTTGGGGCAGGAAGTGCCAGACGCCGGAGTAGTCGGCCAGCGGACGCGCCGCGAGCTGGTGCAATCGCGCCAGGGTTTGCTGCTCGGCGGCGCTCAGAGACGGCGCGGCGAGCACCGCCGCGTAGCCCTTGGCGCCCACCCTAAAGCTCAGGAGGGCCCGGCCGCCGGCGACTTGCGGAGTGAGCTCGACGCCGTGCCACAGGTCGTAGTAGTGCAGGCCGGGCCGGTAGGACACGCGAATCTGGGCGCCGCTGAGATCGAACGTGTTGCGGTTGACCATCGTCCACAGCGTCTGGGTCTGGCCTGGAAATTTGGAGGCGAACAGCCCGTACTGGAGGGTCGAGGCATAAGGCACCCAGCCGCGGCTGTCGAGCAGCTGCGGGAAGGCGCGCTCGATGGTAGCAATGCGCCGCAAGGCCGCCGCGTCGCGGTCGGTGATCTGATTCCAGATGCCCCAGATGTTTTCCCAGCTTTCGTAGCCCTCGCCGTTGAAGAAGGCGTGCTGGAGGGCGTCGGTGCGGTCGTGCGCCCAGCGGTCGCAGACGTTCACCATGTGGCGGGGCTCCACCCACTTGTCGGCGCTCACCATGGGTACGAAGGGATAGTGCCAGCCCTGATCGGTCATCACGATCCAGTCGTCCCAGCTCAGGTTGTCCCAGGCGAGGTCTTCGCCGGGGTTGCCGTTGGAGACCTGTGGCTCCAGGGCCAGAGGATGGCCGGTGGCGTCGGCGGCGACGCGGAAGGCGCGGGGAAAGCCAAACAGCGTGTCGCCGTTGACGCCGTCGGCGCCGATAGCCGCCATCAGCTGCGCCACCGTAACCCAGTCGGGCTTGCCTTCGGGGCGGGTGCCCATGTCCCAGGGATTGTAAGGAAACAGCACGCGCAAGCCGTGGCGGTGGAACTGCTCGATCATGGCGCGCAGGGCGGGAATGCCTCCCGGCATGTCGCGCAGCAGGTCGAACTGGTTGCGGTTGTCCACGCCCAGGTTGGGATAGGTGGGCCAGATGAGCACCGAATCAATGCCCCCAAAGCGCTTGTCGAGGTCCTGCAGGTAGCGGTCCACCGTGTAGCGTCCCGTGGCAGGGTCGTAGAAGTAGCGGTCCTGGGCCATCATCTGGGGCTGAATGAAACTGCTCTGCGTCCACTTCAAGTCCGGCCGCTCGTAGATGGCGCCGTTGTAACCGAGGTGAATCAGAGTCTCGGCGCGCCAGTGCCGCAGGTCCTTACGCCACGCCGCCGCGTCAGCGGAGGAAGCGGGGCCGGGGATCAGCGCCCCGGTGATGGGAGGATAGCGCGTGTCTTGAGCGCGCAGTCCCGCGCAGAAGAGTAGAACTGTAATTCCCAGAATCGCCGTACGCCCTTGTCTTGACATCTCACCTCACCCGGAAAGGAAATGTATCTGGCCGTGCTGCCCCGCATCGCGCGGCGCAAGCGCACGGCAAGAATTTACCACGGCTGGCGCCGTGCGCTGCGAAGGAAAACGCCGTGCGGGGGGTGGGGCGATGAGCTAGGGGCGCGGCTTGGGTCCCCAGGTCCAGTAGAGGCCCAGGTAGCCGTAGTTCTCGGCTTGCCCGGCGACCGTGTGGCCGTAACAGAAAAGCAGTTGGAATCCCGGCTTACCGAGGGTGTAGTAGCCGCCGAAATCGACCATGGCGGCGTAGCGCGAGCTGAGAGGGCCGGCGGTCTCGCGGCCGTGATAGTAAAGCTCTCCGCCCAGGGTCAATCGCTTGCCCACGTCGTGCTGGAGCATGCCTCCGCCGAAAGGATAGTTGCGCATTCCCGGAATGTGGCTGATATTTTCCCCGCCTCCCCAATCGGCCGTCCAGCCGCCGAAAGACTTTTGCATCCAAATAGGGATTTTCCAGGAAGGCTTGCCGGCCCCCAGGCCGCGCGCCGGGTTGCCGGTGGGAACTTCCAGCATGGCGAAGGTGCCGATCATCGGCCGGTGCTTGGTTTCCTGAATGAACCGGTACTGAACGCCGATTTCACTGTCTCCCATCCCGGCGGTGTCGGGGCCACCCGCGGGAAAGGCCTCCGCCGAAGGTACCAGGAAGTGAAACATCACGTTGTGAATGCCGCTCCAGTTGAGTTCGACGGCCGGCACGGCGGTGTCGGTCTCGCCGGGCGCCGAGGCCACGGTGGAGAAGGTGTAGAACTCGAAGTGGTGGTAGGGAATGACGTCGGGGTCGTCGAGTTGGAAGGGCGGCCCGGCCCGCAGTATGGACGGAGAGGCCGGAACCAAGACCAGAAGCAGGAATAGAAACCGCGCGATCCGTTTCATGCATTCTCCTCGAACAGTTCCCCGAAAAGTTCCTGGACGCGCCGCTTGGCCGCCTCGAGAGCTCGGCGGCCCTGCGGGGTGGCGCGATAGAAGCGGCGCAATCGGCCGTCCGCGCGCTTGCGGGAAGAGCGCAGCAGGCCTTTTCTTTCCATCCCGTCGAGGAGGGGATAGAGCGTGCCGGGACTCATCCGGTAACCGTGGCGGGCCAGCTCGGCGATCATGCCCAGGCCGAAGATGGGCTCCCGGCAGGCGTGATAAAGGACGTGGAGCCGGATCAGGCCGGAATAGAGCTCGCGCCGGCTGCCCGGCTCGGGCATCGGAGTTGCGCGATGATGAGGGGTCAAGGATTTTGTCATCGAGTGAATGTGCGCCGGCGGCGCCTTCAGGATTCGGTGTGAGCTATGCGCGCTTGTGCTTGATCGAGGCGTGCTGGATTACGGGTGGATTCGGTTGCTTCTCTCCTGTCCCCTTCAGCGCGGCCCTGGCGGCGGGGGGAAGGCTCGTGGCCTCTTCGAGGAAGCCTGTCAATTCCCGCAGTTGGTCCGCTCCCAGCGAGGCGCGGAAGCCCGGCATGCCCGTCAGGCGAATGCCATTCCGGATCTTCCAATAGACCTCACCGGCAGGGTCGTCGATCTTGCCGGCGCCGGGCCGGAAGAATTGCGGGGGCCGTGGGAACATGCCTCGAGCGGCCGCGGACGGCGGTTGGCCGGGAAGGCCGTGGCAGAAAGCGCAGTCCTGGCGGTAGACTCGCGCTCCCGCGACCAGAGATGCGTCGGTCTCCTGGGCAAGGTGGATGGGCGTTTCCTGGTGGTCAATGGTGGCGTGCATGGCGGTTCGGACCAGGAGGCGCTCGAAGGGCATGGGTGGCGCCGAGGTTGCCACCGGGGCCCTTCCTGAGCGCATGTAAAGGTAAACAGCGGCCGGTACCAGGATGACGCCTACCAGCAAGCCGAGAAGAAATCGACGCATCGTTGAATGGACCTCCTTGGCGTAATTTTGCCTATCGAGATCGCCAGGCGCCTTGCGGCGGGCAAAAAGGGCAGTGCGCGCCCCGGGCCGGCTCGCCCCTCCGCCCGGGCGCGGGCGAACACACGAAGCCGTCACACGAAGTATTCTGAATTGAGAGTAATATCGCCCTTCGATATCGAAATCCGATTATACCATCCCGGCAGCCCGCCGGCTACCCGCGGCTTGGCGTGGCGAGGGGGACGGGGCCGGGGGTTGCGTCGGCTCATTCCAACGTCCGGGCGGCCGGCGCAGTACCGCCTGAGGTGGAAAGCTGGTAGAGATGATCACACCTTGCCCCGAATATAATTGCTGCTATAATAAGCAGGCTTCCTGTAGGTGGAACCTAGCCGCTTCGGGCAAGCTTCGATAACGGCCAATGGTTTGAGGAAGATACCAGGGCAGGTGTTCCGGCTGTCCTCGGCACCCGAGCATGGCTACTATCAAAGAGATCGCACGCAAGGCGGGAGTCTCCATCGGCACGGTTTCCAACGTGCTCAACGGCATGGTGGCGGTGAGCTCGGAGCGCCGTAAGCGGGTGCTGGCGGCGATTCGCGAGCTCGATTACCATCCCAACCACGTAGCGCGCAGCCTCAAGCTGCGGCGCACCAAGATGCTGGGGATGGCCATCTCCGACATCACTAATCCCTTTTTCCCCCTGCTGGTGCGGGGCGCCGAAGACGCGGCCATCAAGCACGGCTACCTGCTGGTGACCTTCAACACCGACGACCACGTAGAGCGCGAGCGCGAGGTCCTATCGGTGCTTCGCGACCGGCGCGTGGACGGCGTCCTGCTCATCGTCGCTCCCAACAACGGCGACGTCTCGCACATCCAGCGCACCCTGGCGGACGGCATCCCGATTGTCTGCATCGACCGCATCCCGCACGCCGTGAAAGTCGATTCGGTCACCATCGACAATCAGCGCGCCGCCTGCGAGTGCGTCACCCATCTGTTGTCGCTGGGCCATCGCCGCATCGCCGTCATCACCGGTCCCGGCAAGCTGAAGACCGCGCGCGACCGCTTGCAGGGTTATCTCCAGGCTCTGGAGGACGCGCACTTGGCGCCCGACCCGGCGCTGATTCTGGAAGGCAACTTCCGTTCCGAGAGCGGCTACGAGCTGGGCTTGCAGCTTTTGGCGCGCCCCGACCGTCCCCCCGCCGTCTTTGTCTCCAACGGCATGATGACCCTGGGCTTTCTGCAGGCGATGGACGAAGTGGGGTTGGAGTGCCCGCGCGACATCGCCCTAGCCAGCTTCGACGACCTGCCGCTGGCTCCCCACCTTACGGCGGTGTCGCAGCCCGCTTACGCCCTCGGCTTCGAGGGCGCGCAAATGCTCATCGAGCGCATCGAGTCGGAGGCTCCCTTCACCACTCCCCACTCCATCTGTCTGTCGGCGGAATTGAAAGTACGCGAGTCCACCGTCGGCCCCACGCGCAAACTAACCTACTGAGCCGGCGGAAACGCCAAAGCCCGCGCGGCGCAGCCAGCATCCGGTGGCGGATTGCGGGTCCAGGAGCGGCAGCAGCGCCTGCAGGTCCTCGCCGTCGTCGACGTCGAGCTCCAGGCGAGGGTTGCTGACGATCGCGCAGGGGACGCCGCGCTGTGCCGCCTCGTGCAGGTGTTTGTCGAAGCTCCCGGGACCGAAGTGCGAGGCGAACAGGCCGGGCGGCCGCCGCAGCAGGGCGTTGGTTCCCGTCCCCGAACGCGACGGGCAGATCACCACCCCGGGCGCCGTCGAGAGTTTGCTGAACAACAGCTCGATGTCCTCGCCGCGTACCAGGGGAACGTCGATGGGCAGGCGCAGGAGCGCAGCCACTCCCCGCGCCGCGCAGAAGCGCGAGGCGAAATCCACTGAGACGCTCTCCGAGTGCTGCGCTTTCTCGCGAATGAGCTCCCAGTCCAGGCTCCGCGCTCGCTCCAGCGCCGGGGCGTAGCTGCTCACCAGAAACACCCGCTCGACGCCGTGCGCCGCCCGCGCCGCCGCGCACACGTCCTCGAACATGGCGCCCGCCAGCGCTCTCCGGTCGTCGGCCGACAGACACGGCGCCAGCCGCTGCTTGGCGCGGCGCAGGTCCTTGACGGGAATCAGCAGGGCGTTCATGGGTTGCCCTCCGATGAAGGGACGCCGGCTGTGGCTTCCAGCAGCGGCAGCAGACACTGCGCCAGCCGGATCTTCTCCTGATCGCTGCTCATCACCGTGTCGGCCACCGCCACGCGAACGCCCAGAGCTTCGACGGCCTGACGCTGCGCCTCGTCCTGACGGTCGACGACGAAGGTTCCGGCAAAATCCCGGTACAGCCGCGCCACCCCTAGCGCCGAGACCTCGTGACCGAGTTGCGCCAACATGCGGTCCGATGGGCCTTTCAGCGACCGGCCGCCCACGATCGGGCTAACCGCCACCACCCGCTCGCGCCGCGCGCGCAGCGCCGCGCGGATGCCTTCCACGGCCAGAATCGGCCCAATGCTGATCAGCGGGTTGCTGGGCGCGATGACGATGGCCGCCGCGTCGCGGATCGCCTCCAACACCCCTGGTGCCGGTCGCGCGCCTTCGGCGCCGGCAAAGCGGATACCGCGCACCACCGGCTCGGTGCGGTTCTTCACCAGATATTCCTGAAAGTTCAACGTTCCGCCCGCGGTTTCGATCATGGTGCGCACGGGCTGATCGCTCATGGGGAGCAGTTGTGCTTTCACGCCGAAGGCTCGACGGACCGATTCGGTGATTTCCGTGAGCGTCGCGCCCTCGTGCAGGCGCCGGGTGCGGTAGAGGTGCGTGGCCAGGTCGCGGTCGCCGAGGTTGAACCAGGTCTCTTCGCCCAGCCGCCCCAGTGCTTCGAGCAGCGCGAAGGTATCGCCGGCGATTCCCCAGCCGGTGGCGGGATTGACCGCTCCGGCCAGCGTGTAGGTGACGATGTCCAAGTCGGGCGAGATGCTCAGGCCGTGCAGCTCCACGTCGTCCCCGGTGTTGACGACGATGATCATCTCGGCATCCGGCGCGGCGCGCTCCAGTCCCCACAGCAGCTTGGAGGCGCCTACGCCCCCGGCCAGCGCAATGATCTTCATGCCGTCCTCTTGAAAGTCTGCCCCTTGTCCTGAAGCGAGCCCGCGGAACTGCGGCCTTGATGCGGCCGCGCCCAGTCTGTTGCAGAGGGTGAACTTTGTCAAGCGCCCCGAGAAACCGCCGCGGTTGCGTACCCTGTGTTAGCATAGCGTTTTCACGGCGTGAACTCAGCGGAAGGCGTGCGGCGGCTGCGACGCGCCCGCCGCGCCTAAAGGAGTGACGAGTGGCGGAAAACGAGATCCAGATTCTGGGGCTTGAAGGCCTGGCGGAGATTGCCTCCGGCGACGACTTGGGCGCGCACCTCGATGCGGCGCTGGGAGAGTTGCCGGGCGGCGTCCCGGGCGCAAGCGTCCTGGTGGTGGCGCAGAAGATCGTTTCCAAGGCGGAGGGGCGGTTGGTGCCCCTGGAGACCGTTCAGCCTTCCGCGCTGGCGCACAGTTGGGGCAAGCGTTGGCACAAAGACCCCCGCCTGGTGGAGTTGGTCCTGCGCGAGAGCCGGCGCATCGTACGCATGGAACGCGGCGTCCTGATTGCCGAGACCGCGCAGGGATTCGTCTGCGCCAACGCCGGCGTGGACGTTTCCAACTGCCCGCCCGGCACCGCGGCGCTCCTGCCCGTGAACGCCGACGAATCGGCGCGCCGCTTGCGCGCGCAGCTCGAGAAGTCCTTGGGCGTCGATCTGGCGGTGATCATCTCCGATTCCTTCGGCCGGCCGTGGCGCGAGGGGCAGACGAATTGCGCACTGGGCGTGGCGGGCCTTCAGCCGTTGGTCGATTACCGCGGCCGGAAAGATACCTTTGATCGTGAGTTGCAAGCCACCGCCCTCGCCGTCGCCGACGAGCTGGCGGCGGCGGCGGAATTGGTGATGGGCAAGACGCGGCGCGTTCCCGCGGCGCTGATCACCGGGTATGACGCAGCGGGCGGGGAAGGTTCGGGGCGCGATTTGATCCGCCCGCCGCACCTCGACCTGTTTCGGTAGCCAGGGGCGACTCATTTCTAGAATTGACTGCGGGATTTTTTGCCAGAGGAGGACGGAATCAGTGGCCGCAATCGAGAAGCGCGTGATCGGAATCCTGGGGGGCACGGGGCCGGAAGGGAAGGGCCTGGCGCGGCGCTGGGCGCGCGCGGGTGAGACCGTCTGCGTCGGCTCGCGCGATGCGCAGCGCGCCGAGGCCGCAGCGGAAATGATTTGCGGCGAAATCGCCGGCGCGCGAGTCAAGGGGCGTGAGAACGCCGCGGCCGTCGAAGCCTCCTCGATCGTGGTGGTGACGGTGCCTTTTCAGGGCCACGCCGCGCTGCTCAAGCAGCTCAAGCCGGCCTTCCGGCCGGGAACCATTCTGGTGGATACGGTGGTGCCGCTCGCCGCCAGCGTGGGCGGGCGGCCGACGCGCACCCTGGGCGTCTGGGAAGGCTCGGCGGCCGAACAGGCGGCCTCCATTCTGGGTAAGAATGTGCGCGTGGTCGCGGCGCTCGAAAATATCTCCGCCACGCTGCTGGAAGGCGACGCGCCGGTGGATTGCGACGCCATCGTCTGCTCGGACGACGACGAGGCGCGTCAGGCCGCCGCCGAGCTGGCCGCGAAAATTCCCGGCGTGCGCGCCGTGGACGGCGGAAGGCTGGAAAACGCCCGCATCGTCGAGCAGTTGACCGCCCTGCTGATTACCATCAACATCCGCCACCACGTCCACGGCGCAGGGCTCCGCCTCACCGGCCTGCCACTGCCCGCCCGGTAGCGCCGCGCTGTAGCGCCGATCTGTGATCGTCGAAGTCAGGCGCGCACGGCGGGGATGATTTCGTTGGCGATCAGCTCCAGGTGCTCGACGTCAAAGCTGAGCGGGTTGAGGATGACGTGGTCCATCCCGCCGACGGCGGCGATGCGCTCGCGGATGTGCTCGACCAACTCCTCCGCGGTGCCCAGCAGGTAGAACTTCCGCCAGTAATCCAAATTCATCCCCGAGTAGCGCGAGAAGAGCGAGGCGGCGCGGTCGGTGCTCTCGCCCTTTTTCAGCACGTAGATGAAGTTCGAATAGGCGAGACCCATTTCCTTTTCCGCGTCGCGGCCGAACTCCTTGCTGAAGGTGCAGATCTTTTCCCAGTCCTCGCGCACCTTGTCGGGCGTGCTGGAAGAGTGCGGCACCCAGACGTCGGCGTACTGGGCGATGCGGCGAAAGACCGGATCGAGGTTGGGCGCCTTCTGCCCGTAGATGAGCTCAAAGGGCTGGCTGCCGCCCCCGATCCAGATGGGCGGGTGGGGCTTCTGCACGGGTTTAGGTTCGATGCTGATGTTTTCGAACTGAAAGAACTTGCCCTGGTAAGTCACGTGGTCCTGCGTCCAGAGCTTTTTCAGGATGTCGAGGCTTTCCGTCGTGCGCTTGCCGCGCTCGCGGTGCGGCACGTGCAGGAGGTTGAACTCCAGCTCGTTCCAGCCCACGCCCACGCCCAGGATGAGCCGCCCGCCGGAAAGAAAATCCAGCGTGGCGGTTTCCTTGGCGAGATAAGTGGGATTGCGCAGGGGCAGGACCAGGACCAGGGTGCCGAGCTTCATCTTGCGCGTGCGCCCGGCCAGCGCCGCCAGCAACACCATGGGCTCCAGCCACGAACAGGCGTAAGCGGGAGGAGTCACGATGAAGTGGTCGATGGTAAAGGCCGATTCGAACCCCAGGTCCTCGGCGCGCGCCAGATAGTTGGCGATGGTCTCCAGGCTGTCGGTCTCCGCGCCGCGCACGAAGGTGGGCAAACGAAGCCCGAAACTCAGTTTCCTCTCCTTGGCCACTGCTCCTCCTTGCCGGACCGCGTTCAGCGCAATCCGTCTTCTTTCTTGGCGTCTTCCTTTTTCAGTCCGCCGATGCGTGGGTGGGGCCGCCCGGCGCTGGTCACCGCCAGGGCGACCAGAATTTCTCCCGCCTTGGGCGCGTCGTTCAACCGCACCTCCATGGCGTCGAAGTGCGAGCGCACGAACGCGGCGTCCTTGTAATGCAGCGGTATGTCGATGGTGGTTCCGGGCCCCCCCAGCTTCTTGCTGGAAGGAATCAGCGCTTTTCCTCCTCCCACCGCCTCACGAAAGGGTTTGCCCAGCTTGGGATGGAGGATGGCGGCGGCGTGCTCGTATTCGCCGTCCAGGCCGACAATGGCCGCCTTGCCGTAACTCTCGACTGCGGCGTTGTTGGCCACTGCTGCCAGCACCTGCGCGGCTTCCTTACCCAGCGCCGCGCCCAGCTCCTCGCCGATCTCCATCAGCGGCGTCATGTCCTCCGCGTACTTGCCTGCAAAGGGATTGGCAATCACCGCCGCCACGGCCACCTTGGTGACCGGCGGCGAAACTTCCCGCCCGCCGTCGCGGAAGATTTCCTCCACAAAGATCACTTTCTTGCGCATCTGGGATTTCATGGCTCGCTCCTCCTCGGGAAATCGCTGTGCCCGCACCCGCCGGGCTTGACCTAGTGCGCGCCGCCCTTCACTTCCTGGCCCGCAATCGAAGCGCGGCGGCGGGCGGGAGGCGTATTGCGGCTGCGTCCCGCGCGCACCACGCCGTCGATCATCACCAGCGAAACCCCCGGCACGTCGCCCATCTCCAGGGCTTCCAGAGCCGTCTGGGCGACGGAGCCTTCCGGCGCGTCGATGATGGCCAGGTCGGCGTCGCCGCCTTCCTGAATGCTTCCGCAGGTCAGCCCGTGGGCGCGCTGGGTATTGCCGGTGGCGAAGGCCAGGCACTGCTCGGCGGGAATGCCGCCCAAACTCGCCAGCAGGTTCAGCGTGCGCAGGATGCCGAGGGGAATCACTCCCGACCCCGAAGGCGCGTCGTTGCCCACGATCACGCGGTGGAGGGCCTTGTGCTCGCGCGCGGCGCGCACTGCATCGAGCGCCCGCAGGCCGTTGCCGCACTGCACGATCTCGAGCGTCAGCTCCGGATCACTCACCAACCGTTCCACGTCTTCTTTGGAGATCGCCGTGGGCCCGCCGTTGATGTGCCCGACGATGTGGGGGCGGATCTTGAGCACCGCGTCGGCGCCGTAGTAGGTGCTGCCGGGAATGGAAGGCCCGCCGGTGTGGATGGTCACCCGCATGCGGTTCTTCTTCGCCCAGCCCACCATCTCCGCCGCTTCGTCGGGATCCTTGACGCTTCCCAGGCCCACCTCTCCTACTAGGTGCACGCCCTGCGCGGCCAGTTCCTGGAAATCGGATTCGCGCATGCCCTTTTCCAGCATCACCGCGCCGGCGTAAACCTTCACG
>JBJKQV010000292.1:0-4968 GCA_046704985.1 Terriglobia bacterium | reverse complement strand
GATTAGCGCCAGGCGAGATCCCCAGACTGCTGCCCTTCGATTGATCTTCGCGAGTTTCATGGCGTGCCTCCGGGAGCTCGGGCGTGGCGGTGAATGCCCCGGCTCCGCACCCTCGCTTACGGGTTGTTCCCAGGGGGCGGCGCAGTTTCCGCCGGCGGTGTTTTCTCCTGCTTCTTATTATCCGAGCTTTTGCCCCGGAAAATATTAAGAAATTTCTTGAAAACGCCCGGCCCCTTGTGCGGCCCGGAGGAGGTCCCGGGGTTGGCCGTGGAGGCGGAGGGGGCGTTGATGGGCGGCGGGGCGCCCTCGGGCAAAGGAATGGACATCGTGGCGGCGGGGGCCGGGGCCACGTGCGGGCCGCCGTGCAGGATGCGCGTCAGCATCCCCTTGGCTCCCGGCGGCGGCGACATCTGGTTGCTGGGCACGCCGGGAATGACTTGCCCCTGCGCCTGATAGTACGGCACCGTGCCCTCCACAAAGACCTCATTGCGCGTGGAAGTGGAGGAGGCGGAGGCCACCAGGTTGGTCTGGGTGTCAATAGTGGCGGTGACGATGCCCGGCGGAGCGGTGAACGGCACTACGTCCTGGTAGGGCGGGTCCTCGGTGGCGCGCTTCATGTAAGCCGTCCACACGGGCAGGGCGGAGCTGGCTCCCGCCAGGTTCAGTTCCCGGTCGTTGTCGTAGCCCACCCAGACCACCGCAATGAGGTTGGAGGTAAACCCGGCAAACCAGCCGTCGTGGGAGGTTCCGGTCTTGCCCGCGGCGGGCAGCATGAATCCCCGGCGGCGCACGCCGTACCCCGTCCCGTTGTTGATGACGCTCTGCATCAAGCTCACCATCAGGTAGCTGATGCGCGGGTCGAGCACCTGCCGGGTCACTACCGGGCTGCTCCAGAGCGTTTGCCCTTCGCTGTCGTTGACGGCCAGAATGGTGCGCGGCTGGATGTACTTCCCCTCGTTGGCAAACACCGTATAGGAGCCGGCGATTTCCATGGGCGTGGCCACATACGCCCCCAGGGCGATGGCGGGGGTGGCGCGAATATCGCTGTTGATCCCCGCGTCGATGGCCAGCTGGCGGATCTTGTCGTAGCCGACCATCTGCGCCAGCTGCACGGTGGCGACGTTCAGGGAAAGCATCAGCGCTTCGCGCACGCTCACCGCGCCGTAATACTCGTGCTCGTAGTTCTCGGGTTCGTAGGTCTGGTCGCCGAACTGGAAAGTGGTGGGCTCGTCCATGAGCACGGTGGCAGGAGTGATGAGGGGCTGCGAGCCGTCCAGGGCGGAATTGAGGGCCGCGGCATAGACGAAGGGCTTGAACGAAGACCCGGGCTGGCGCCGCGCCAGGGCGTGATTGAATTGGCTGACCGAGTAGTTGCGCCCTCCCACCAGCGCGCGCACATATCCGGTGTGCGGGTCGAGCGACACCAGCGCCAATTGCGGCTCGCGCGGGTGGCCGGGGACGGGCGGCCCGGTGTAATGCTTGTGCAGGCGCTTGTCCACTTCCTCCATGCCCTCGCGCGCCGCCTCGGAAGCCGCGCGCTGCAGATTCAGGTCGAGGGTGGTGTAGATGCGATAGCTCTCGGAAAGCAGCTGCTCCTCGGAAAAGTGCTTCAGCAGAGTGTCGCGCACCATGTCCACGAAGTAGGGCGCCTGGCTGGCTTCGACGTTCTGCTGCGCCAGGCCCAAAGGCTCCTGCATGGCCGCCTCCGCCTGGGAGCGCGGAATGTAGCCGTCATCGGCCATCGCCTTCAGCACCACGTTGCGGCGTGCCGCGGCGCGCTCGGGATACTTGTAGGGCGCGTAGAGATTGGGCCCGCGGATCATCCCCGCCAGCAGCGCCGCCTGGGGCAGCGTCAGGCTACCCACATCCTTGTTGAAGTAGGCGTTCGCTCCCGCCCCCACCCCGTAAATCGAGAAGCTGCCGCGCTGGCCGAGGTAGATCTGGTTGGCATACATGCCCAGAATCTGTTCCTTCGAGAGGCGCTGCTCGAGCATGAAGGCGATGAAGACTTCCTTGGCCTTGCGGCGGAAGGTACGGCGCGGGGTGAGAAAGAAGTTGCGCGCCAGCTGCATGGTCAGGGTGCTGCCGCCCTGCAGGCGCTCGTCCGCGCGCAGGTCGGTGATGGCGGCGGCAATCACACGGAAAAAATCCACCCCGTGGTGCGAAAAGAAGCGGTGGTCCTCGGCGGCCAGAATGGCTTTCACCAGCACCGGTGGCAGGTCCTCATAGCTCACCACCCGGCGCTTGGCACGCCGGCTGCCGAACAAGGTGGTGATCACCTCCGGCTCCAACCAGTAATTTTCCAGCGCCTGGTGGTTGGGGAGAGAGGTAATGGAGGTCAGGTGGTCGTTGCGGAAATCCAGTTCCGCCGCCCCCTCGCGGATAATCGTGCCGTTGAAGAACGAGGCCGGCCCGGGGCGGACGATCAGCCGATCGTCGGTCAGTTGGTAAGTGCCCACCGACGCGCTCTCCGTGCCCGCCGTGTAGAGCGCGCGGCGCAGGCGGGCGGCAAAGGCCGCCGGGGTGCCCGGCTGGCCCACGATCACTTCCGAAGGCGCGGCGAAGACCACCGAGGCGTGGTTGAAAACGTTGCCGCTCAGCCGCGCGTCAATCACCCGCGCAACGTGGACGTACGCGTAGACGAAAAACCCCGTGCCCGCCAGCAGCGCCGGAAGCCCCACGCCGATCAGCAGCTTGTGCCACCACTTTAGACGCGCCAGGAACGAAGGCTTCGCTCCCCTGCCGGAGTGGCGAGACCTGGCAGTGCGTCGGGTTGCCGACGAAGATCGCGAGGGCACGGATTATAACTGCCGGTTTTCGGTTGTAAACTCGAAGCGTTTATTGAGTGTGTAGACCAGCAGATTGATGGGAACGGTGTAGTCAAGCTTCACAACCACGATGGCATTTGTCGCCTCGACCTTGACATTCTCGGCGCGCACGGGCAAGCCCAAATCCTGCGCTTTGGCCAGAATCTTATCGCGCACTTCATCGGCCGTCGCACGCTGGGTGAGCCAGAAAGGGTTTTGCGTCTGGACGTAGTCGGTCAATTCGTAGTTGTCGACGTAGACCGGAATAACCTTAATGGCGCTGTAAACGACCGCCGCCAGGAACAGGATCGAAAGGATCGCCTTGAACCGGCCTTCGCCGTGGTTTGTCGGCCGCATAAGACCTCGCCCCGAGCTAACGTCCGGAGGGCGCGCGGAGGTATTTCTCCTTCAGGCACCCCTCGACGTCCCCAAGCTTAACATCCTCCACATGCTTTGTCGAGCGTTGCAGGATCTCGACGGCGCCTTGCGCGAGCTTGCGTTTGCCCACCGTGATGCGATACGGCACGCCGATCAAATCAGCGTCCTTGAACTTCACGCCCGGGCGCTCCAGGCGATCGTCGAAGAGCACGTCCACGCCCCCGGCGCACAATTCTTCGTAGAGTTTTTCGGCGGTGGCGCGCAGCGCCGGATCATCCATGTTGGCGGCGGTTAGGATGACGTCAAAAGGCGCGATGGCCACGGGCAGGAACATCCCGTCCGCGTCGTGAAACTGCTCGGCGGCGGCGCTCAGGATGCGCTCCACGCCGATGCCATAGGACCCCATCACTAGCGTCACCTCGCTTCCCGCGGCGTCGAGCACCGTGGCGTGCATGGCCTCTGAGTAGCGGCGCCCGAGCTTGAAAACGTGACCCAGCTCGATGCACTTGGTCAGCTCCAGCACCTTTCCGCAGCGCGGGCAGAGGTCTCCGGCCTGCGTCACCCGCAGGTCGGCGAAATCGGCGGAAAAATCCCGCCCCGGGGTGACGTGGTGCAGGTGAAAACCGTCGCGGTTGGCGCCCGCGATGAGGTCGCGCCTTCCCTTCAGCGCCTGGTCGGCCAGCACGCGCACGCCCTTCAGTCCCACTGGGCCCAGCGAGCCCAGGTTGGCGCCGTGCAGCTTGAGCGCCTCTTCGGCGGTGGCGGGGCGGAAAACTCCGGTCGAAAGGGCCGCGGCCAGCTTGGTCTCGCTCAGCGTGTGGTCGCCGCGCAGCAGCACCACCAGCGGCTTGTCCTCCACCACGTAGACCAGCGTCTTGATCATGCGCGCCGGGGACTCACCCGTGAAGCGCGCCAGGTCGTCGATGGTCTTCTGATCGGGCGTTGCAAAGGGCTCGGGCGCGGCGTCGCCCGCCGCGTCCTCGACGGGCGTGGGCCGCGACTCGGCCATCTCCAGGTTGGCGGCAAATCCGCAGGCGCAGTGCGCCACCCAGTCCTCACCCGAGTCGGCGGGAGCCGTGAACTCGCTCGAAACCTTGCCGCCCATCATCCCCGAGTAAGCGTCCACGTGCAGAAAGCGCAGCCCGCAGCGGGTGAAGATGCGCGTGTAGGCGTCCACGTGCTTGTCGTAGCTCACGTCCAGCCCCGCGTCGTCGAGGTCGAAGGAGTAGGAATCCTTCATGGTGAACTGCCGCAGGCGCAACAGCCCCGACTTGGGCCGCGGCTCGTCGCGGAATTTTTCCTGAATCTGGTACCAGATCTGCGGCAGCTGCTTGTAGGAGCGCAGCTCGGAGCGCGCGATGTTGGTCATCTCCTCTTCGTGCGTCATGCCCAGGCAGAGGTCGTGCTGGTTCCGGTCCTTGAACTTGAACATCACGTCCACGGCGTCCCAGCGGCCGGTCTCCTTCCACAGCTCCGCGGGATTCATGGCCGGAAGGTGAAATTCCTGTCCGCCGATGCGGTTCATCTCCTCGCGAATGACCTGCGAAATTTTGAGGAACGACCGCTGGGCGAGGTAGAGGCAGGCATAGATGCCCGCTGACACCTGGCGGATGTACCCGGCGCGCAGCAGCAACTGGTGTCCCGCCGCTTCCGCCTCCGCCGGCACCTCGCGCAACGTAGGAATAAAAACCTGACTCCAACGCATGGATCAACCTTTCTCGCACCCGCAGGGAGATGGATTCGTTCCCGGCCTTCTCGGGGGATCGCTTCCCTAGAACCATGA
>JBJKQV010000291.1:0-6673 GCA_046704985.1 Terriglobia bacterium | reverse complement strand
GTGCCGCCGTAGGTGCGGGCCCCCGGGCCCGCGGCCGACGCCGCCCGCCGGAGGAAGATGGCGGCCGCATGAGCAGACTCAGCGGCCGGCTATTTGGTGGACGTGGCGCCCACCAGCCGGAAATGATAGGTGGCGGCGTTGGGGTTATACATTCCGCCCGTAAAATCCGGCAGGGTCTTCTCTTCACCGGGCGCGATGCTGCCCGGGATGGTGTCGGCCGAGGTGGACAGCGTCCGCCCGTCCGGGCCGATGAAGTCCGCCTCGTACTTAAAGTTGGAGTAGGTGTAAACGTTGGACTTGTTGCGCAAGGTTACCGACCAGCGCACCCGCAATCCTGAAACGTCTTTCCCCATCGTCGCGCGCTCCACCACCAGGTCCCGAACCGCGTCGGGCGGTCCGGCCTTAGCCACTTCCGCTGCCGTGGGGCCCGCCGAGGCCGTGGCTTTTGCGGCCGGCTGCCCGGAGGGCTTCCAGATGAAGTAAGCGGCGATGGCCAAGACCACCAGCACAGCGATGATGATTCCACTGGCCCGCAGCATCCGTTTTTGTGATGCTTTTTGTTCTCGTTCTTCCTCTTGCAACTCCTCGAACATGTTTTCCCCCCTGGGATGAGAGTGGCTCCACGGCCTGCCGCTTCGAGGTCCGCGCAGGAAAGCGTTGGCGCCGCCCGCCGCTTCGGTGCCCGGAAGCTGCGGGGCGATCTTGCTCCTGCCGGGGCCTTTCCCCGGTCGAGCCGAGAGGAGGGGCGGGGAAGCCCGCCGACAGCAGCGGGCTCCCCACCCGGTGGCTCATTGTATGACAAAAGCGGACGCGCAGCGCGGCTCTTTATGGATAGAGGCCGCGCAACTTGAAGGCCTCCGCCACCCGGCTGATGCCGAGCATGTTGGCCGCCACGCGCATACTGGCCTTGTGATCGAGGTGAATCTTCAGCACCTCGGCAAAGCTCGTATTCATCACCCGCTCCAGCCGGTTATAGACGTCCTCAGCTTCCCAGAACAGGTGCTGTTCGTCCTGCACCCACTCGAAGTAGGAAACCGTCACGCCTCCGGCGTTGCAGAGGATGTCGGGGATGACGAAGGCGCCCTTCGACTCCAGGACCGCGTCGCCTTCCGGGGTAACCGGCCCGTTGGCCGCTTCGCCAATGATCTTGGCCTTGACCGTCTTGGCGTTGTCGGCGTCGATGGCGTTCTCCAGAGCCGCCGGAATCAGGATCTGGCAATCCATCGCCAGCAGTTCGTGCGGCTTGATCTCTTGCCCGCCCGGGAAGCCCAGCACCTGGCCGGTCTTCTCCTTGTGGGCGATCAGCTTCGGAATGTCGAATCCCTTGGCGTTGTAAATGCACGCCCGGGAATCGCTCACCGCGATGACGTTCGATCCGATGCCGTGGAACAGGTTCGCGGCAATCGAGCCGGCGTTCCCGAAGCCTTGCACCACCACCTTGGCGCCCTTGGCCTGGATTTTCAGGTGCTCGCAGGCGGACAGGACGGTGTAGAACACCCCGCGGCCGGTGGCCTCATTGCGGCCCAGCGACCCTCCCAGCGGCACGGGCTTGCCGGTCACCACGCCGGGGATGGGATAGCCTTTGGTCATGCTGAAGGTGTCCATGATCCAGGCCATGGTCTGGGAATTGGTGTAGACGTCCGGGGCCGGGATGTCGCGTTCGGGTCCGATGATGGGAAGAATCGAAGCGGCATAACGGCGCGTCAGGCGTTCCAATTCCGCTTGCGACATGTCCTTGGGGCTGCACGTCACTCCGCCTTTCCCGCCGCCAAACGGAATGTTGACGACGGCGCACTTCCAGGTCATCCAGGTGGCCAGAGCTTTGACCTCGTCGAGGGTGACGTTGGGATGGAAACGGATGCCGCCCTTGGCCGGGCCGCGCGCCGTGCTGTGCTGCACGCGGTAGCCCTCGAAGCGGTGGATCTTCCCATCGTCGAGCCGCACCGGCAGGTTGACTTGCAGGATTCTTTCCGGGTACTTGATGGTCTGCCGGACGTCGGGTTCCAGGTTGAGCTTATCCGCCGCCAGGTCGAAGTTCTGGAGAGCTGCCTCATACGGGTTCTTGACAGCCTTGGTCTTTTCGGAAACCGGCATAATTAGTTCCTCTCCATGATTAAGGGTCTACCGCACCTAGCTCGGGAGAGCCGAGGTCACTACTGCCATCGTGACAGCCTGCCTCGCTTGCCACCTCTACCTGCTGTGTCCCCGGTCCTCGAAGGGCCTTGCGGTCTCCCCCGATTGTCCCCCCCGCTCCTCCAGGCGACGGCCTGAAGGAGCGGCCGGGGTTATTACAGCGCTCCACCTCGCCGGAGATGGAACGTCCCTACTGTGGCGCCCGTCACCAAGACCCAGGGCGTCCTCTCTGCGGGCCCGTGGTGAATGAGAGCCTGAGCTTCTTGCAGGAAGGGTCCCGGATCTTCCCCGCGTGCGCGCGAGGCTTCCGGGATTAGGTCTAGGGTTGTGGTCATGACACCTCAGGGATGTCAGTGCGATTGGTACAAGGCTTATAGGTTCTGACGGATCCGCCTCTTCAGTCCCAGTCGGATTCGTCTGCTTCCAACAGGTCGTCACATCCCACCGTGTGCTTCTCTCCACAGGCTTCGCAATGCTCGATAAAAAACGGGCAGTCGACTTCCGGGGGAGGAGCGATGGACCAGACGGGCACGACCTCATCCGTGGAAGGGCAGACATATTTCCCCACCAGGTGCTTTTCGAGTGCGGACTTTCGGTCGGCCATTAATCTACCTCCTGCACTCGCCTCTCGCAAGAGCAATTTCCTGGCCAATCAATATCTTAAAGACGTACCCCAGGTTGCCACTAATTGAAACCAAATGAAGTGTTTAGGAGGGCTACGGCGGGTAGCAGACAAACTGCGCGCTCCATGCCCCTCAAAGTGGGTCAGAATGCGCGGCCAGCCTACTCGCACGCCCATCCAGGCGGGACATTAGGTCTCGTTTTTTCAGCCCGATGCGTGTCTCCACATGTAACCGCGCTTGGTAGCGAGACCTCGTCGCAGCCCACACTTGCTGCTTGTCACTCGCGTGGTTGCCCCAGCGTTCGGAGACGGCGCGCCGGCAGTCAGACATCCTGCGCTCGCCTTTGGAAGCCGGCTTGCTCGGTTGACAGGGTTCAAAGCGGTATGATACTCATGAAGTTCTGTAGATTACTGCTCTAGCGCAGTGCGGTAGACCCCAATTCGAAATGGCTGATGAACCCAAGGCTCCGCCTTCGGGGGGAGCAAGCGAACCGCCCGCCAAGCCGTCCGGAGCTTCCGGCGACACCCCATCCCCGGCTAAACCTGCCCCCGACAAACCTGCTGCGCCGGCCGCGGAGCCTGCGGCGCCACCTGCCAAGCCGGCTGCACCCGGAGCCAAGCCTGCTGCGCCGGCTGCAAAACCGGCCGCCAAGCCTGCGCCCAAGCCCGTGGACAAGCCCGAGCCTTGGTCGAGCCCGCAGCTCGAGGAGCTTCAGAAGCGCTTTCCGGGCGTCATCGCCGAAGCGCTCATCTTCCGTAACCAGCCGGCGCTGACCGTGAACAAGGAATCGCTCGTCGCTTTGTGCGAATATTTGAAGAGTGACGATGGCGGCGGATACACGCTGCTCACCGACGAAACGGCCGTGGACTATCCCAAGCGCGAGAAGCGCTTCGAGGTCGTTTATCACCTCTATTCGTTCCAGCGCAACGATCGCCTGCGTCTGAAGGTATTGGCAGGGGAAGGGGAGAAGGTTCCTTCCGTGACCGGCGTTTGGCCGACCGCCAATTGGCTGGAGCGTGAGATCTTTGACATGTTCGGGGTGCTTTACGAAGGCCACCCGGACTTGAAACGTATTCTAATGCCCGAGGGCTGGACGGGCCACCCGCTGCGCAAGGATTACGACATCCTGCGCCAGGACCAGGCGTGGGTGCAGGACAATCTGCATATTGAGAGTGGACAATGAGACATGCCGCCGGTTAGCCCCGGTGGCCAGGCGGCCAAAGTCTAAAGGTTAAAGGATGAAGGGTAAAGTGGGGAAGCGGATAGAACAGATCTTATTCGCCATTTATCCGTTACCCTTCACCCTTTCAGTTGTCATCTTTCGCTCAAGCGTTTGACTATGCCTGAGGTCACCTATCTCGACGCCAACGAGCTGGTCATCAACATGGGGCCGCAGCACCCGGCCACCCACGGGGTGTTGCGCGTCAAGCTGAAGCTGGACGGCGAGCGCGTCATCGGCTCCGAGTGCGTGATCGGCTACCTGCACCGCGGGGTAGAGAAGATCGCCGAGAACCGCACCTACCAGCAATTCGCTCCCTACGTGGACCGCATGGATTACGTGGCCGCGGTCACCAACGGCATGGGCTACTGCGAGGCGGTGGAGAAGCTGCTGAAGGCGGAGCTTCCGCCCCGCGCCCAATACACGCGCATGATTCTGGCGGAGCTGCAGCGCATTGCTAGCCACCTGCTCTGGCTGGGCACCCACGCCCTCGACATCGGCGCCATGACCCCGGTCTTTTACACCTTCCGCGAGCGCGAAGAGATTCTGAAGATTTTTGAAAACTACTGCGGGGCGCGCCTCACCACCCACGCCTTCCGCATCGGCGGGTTGCAATACGACCTCTACGACGGCTTTGAGAAGGAAGTCGTCAAGTTCTGCGACTACTTCCTGCCCAAGATTGACGAGTACGAGGAGCTGCTCTCGACCAACCGCATCTGGCTGCAGCGCACCAAGAAGGTGGGAGTGATTTCGGGCGAGGACGCCATCGCCATGGGAGTCACGGGCCCGGTGCTGCGCGGTTCGGGCGTGAAGTGGGACATCCGCAAGGCGCAGCCCTACGAGGCCTACGACCAGGTGGAGTGGGACATCCCCACGGGGCCGAACGGCGACACCTACGACCGCTACATTGTGCGCGTGCAGGAGATGCGCCAGTCGGTGCGCATCATTCGCCAGTCGGTCGAGCGCCTGGCGCCGGGGCCCATCTTCGGCAAGGTGGGGAAGGTCATCAAGCCGGTGGTCGGCGAGGTCTATCACTCCATCGAAGCCCCCAAGGGCGAGCTCGGCTATTTCGTGGTCAGCGACGGGACCCTCAACCCCTACCGGGTTCGAGTGCGGCCGCCCTCGCTGCTCAATCTGCAGGCTTTCGACAAGATGGCTTACGGCCACCTGGTCGCCGACGTGGTGGCGATTATCGGCACGCTGGATATCGTGCTCGGCGAAGTGGATCGATAAACGACAGGTATGACGACATCCATCTCCCAATTTTTCGGACTCCACCCGCTGATCTTTTCGGTGATTCAGATTGTCGTGGTCTTCGCCGTGCTGATGGGGCTGGTGGCCTACCTGGTGCTCATGGAGCGCAAGGTGCTGGCCTTCATGCAGGCGCGGCTGGGGCCCATGCGCGTGGGGCCCTGGGGCCTGCTGCAGCCCATCGCCGACGGCCTGAAGCTGCTGCTCAAGGAAGACCTGGTACCGGCGGGCGCCGACAAGGTTCTGTTCCTCCTCGCCCCGGTCATTTCCATGTTCGCGGCGCTCACGGTCTTTGCCGTGATCCCCTTCGGGCCCAAGAGCCAGGGCTGCGTCATCAGCGACATGAACATCGGCCTGCTGTTCATCCTGGCCGTCTCCTCGCTGGGCATCTACGGCATCATCCTGGGCGGGTGGGCGTCGAACAGCCACTACCCGCTGTTGGGCGCGCTGCGCTCCTCGGCGCAACTGGTCAGCTACGAGGTGGCGGCGGGCATGGCCATCGTCGGCGTGCTGCTCATCTCCAATTCCCTGAGCATGGTGGAAATCGTCCATCGCCAGCAAACCATGGGGGTGTGGAACGTTTTCCTGCAGCCCGTGGCCTTTGTGATCTACCTGATCGCTGCGGTGGCGGAAACCAACCGCAACCCCTTCGATTTGCCGGAAGCCGAATCGGAGCTGACGGCGGGCTTCCACACCGAGTACAGCGGCTTCCGGTTTGCGCTCTACTTCATGGCCGAGTACACCGACATGGTGCTGGTTTCGGCCATCGCCGTGACGCTGTTCTTCGGCGGCTGGCTGCGCCCCTTCTCGAGCGTGCACGCGCTCGACTTCCTCGATTACGCCCCCATCGCCGTGCTGCTTTTGGCGGCGGCGGTCATCGTGGTGGGCATCCGCAAGAATCCCGTGCGCAGCGAAAAGCTCTTTTTGGGGGCGGTGGCGGGCCTCTGCGTGCTCCTGGCACTGCTGGTGGCGGTGCCGGTGGTGACCGCCTGGATTCAGGGCATCTTCTGGTTTCTGGCCAAGGTGATGGTTTTACTCTACGCCTTCATCTGGTACCGTGGTACGTTTCCGCGTTACCGGTACGACCAGCTCATGAACGTGGGCTGGAAGGTTTTGATTCCTCAGGCACTGGCCAACGTCATTGTGACGGCTGCCGTCCGCTACTGGCTCTCGCAGCCCCACGCGGCGGCTACGGCCATGCAGCTTTTCAGGTGAACCCATGAGCGGGAAGGAACTTTTACGCCGCATTTTTCTGATCGACCTGCTGAAAGGTCTGCGGCTGACCTTTTCCTATCAGCGGCCGAGCGCGACCTATACCGAGCAGTATCCGCGCCAGCGCCCGCCCGTGGCGGAGCGCTACCGCGGCGCGCCGCGCCTCAACAACCACCCCGAGACCGGCGAGACGCTCTGTATCGCCTGTAACCTCTGCGCCCTGGCCTGTCCGGAG
>JBJKQV010000290.1:0-8166 GCA_046704985.1 Terriglobia bacterium | reverse complement strand
CGAATAAGGCCCGATGGAGCGGGCGTGGATCTTGTCGTCGACCAGGTGCGAGAGCTTGAGCATGTAGATGTAGCCCACCGTCACCGGCTGCTCGAAAGCCTGGCCGGTCATGCCGTCGTAGAGGGTGATCTTGCCGGAGCTCGGCAGGCCGGCCTTGTCCAGAAACTCCTTGATCTCGCGCTCGGTGGCGCCGTCGAAAACCGGGGTGGCGAAGGGGATGCCGTCGTGGAACTTGCGCGCGAAGGCCAGCACCGCGTCGTCCTCCATGGCGTTGACCACCGAAGCCAGGGCGCGGTTGCGGAAGGCGTTTTGCAGCTCCTTGCGCACCAACTCGGCGCGCACCTCGGTCGAGAACAGCTCGCGGATCTTGTTGCCCAGCTCGCGCGCCGCCCAACCCAGGTGGGTTTCCAGAATCTGTCCCACGTTCATGCGCGAGGGCACGCCCAGGGGGTTGAGCACCACTTCCACCGGGGTTCCGTCGGGCAGATACGGCATGTCCTCTTCGGGCAGGATGCGGGCGATGACGCCCTTGTTGCCGTGACGTCCCGCCATCTTATCGCCCACCGAGAGCTTGCGCTTCATGGCGATGTAGACCTTCACCAGCTTGATGACGCCGGGCGGCAGCTCGTCGCCCTTCTTGAGCTTGCCCACCTTCTCCTCGGTAATCTTGCGCAGGATGTCGATCTGGCGCGAGGTCATCTCCTCGATTTCGTCGATCTTCTCGGCCAGGGTGGGATCGCGCTTGACGATCTTCATGCGCTTCAGGTTGCGCGGTGAAATGCGCGCCAGCACCTCGCGGTTGAGCTCGGTGCCTTTGGTCAGCAGGCGCTTGTTGGTCTTCTCGTCGTGCAGGTCGGCGACGAGCACTTCGCCTTCCAGCAGCTCACCGAGGCGCTTCAGGCGTTCGTCGTTGAGAATGCGGATTTCGTCGTTGAGGTTGTTCTCCAGGCGCCCCACCTGCGCGCCCTCGATGGACTTGGCGCGCTCGTCCTTCTCCGCGCCCTTGCGCGAGAAGACCTTGACGTCCACCACGATGCCCTCGATACCCGGCGGGCAGGTGAGCGACGCGTCGCGCACGTCCCCGGCCTTCTCGCCGAAGATGGCGCGCAGCAGTTTCTCTTCCGGCGTCAGCTGCGTCTCGCCCTTGGGCGTCACTTTGACCACCAGGATGTCGCCGGGCTTGACGTAGGCGCCGATGCGGATGATGCCGCTTTCGTCCAGGTCCTTGAGCAGCGACTCGGAGACGTTGGGGATATCGCGCGTGACCTCTTCGGGCCCCAGCTTGGTGTCGCGCGCCTCGATCTCGAACTCCTCGATGTGGATCGAGGTGTAAGAGTCCTCGCGCACCAGCTTCTCGCTCACCAGGATGGCGTCCTCAAAGTTGTAGCCGCGCCAGGGCATGAAGGCCACCAGCACGTTGCGCCCCAGGGCCAGTTCACCGCGGTCGGTGCAGGGGCCGTCGGCAAGCACCTCGCCCGCCAGCACCCGCTGCCCCTTCTTCACCAGGGGCTTTTGGTTGATGCAGGTATTCTGGTTGGAGCGGCGGAATTTGATCAGCTGGTAGATGTCCGAGCCCACCTCGCGGGAGAGTTGCTGGCTCTGGCCGTCGCCCTCCACGCGCACGATGATGCGCTCGCTGTCCACGCTGTCCACCACACCGTTGCGTTTGGCCAGCACCACGGCTCCCGAGTCGCGCGCCGTCACCTCTTCCATGCCCGTGCCCACCAGGGGGGCCTCGGCGCGCAGCAGGGGCACCGACTGGCGCTGCATGTTGGAGCCCATCAGGGCGCGGTTGGCGTCGTCGTTTTCCAGGAAGGGGATGAGCGACGCCGCCACGCTCACCAGCTGCTTGGGGCTGACGTCGATGTAGTCGATCTCCTCGCGCTTGCGCAGCACGAAGTTGCCGGCCTGCCGGGCGTTCACCAGTTCCTGCACGATGCGCCCGCGCTCGTCGATTTCCACGTTGGCCTGCGCGACGATGTGCCGGTCTTCTACCCACGCGGACAGGTAGAAGGAGAAGGGCTCGAACTCGATGAGCTTGCGCTTCTTCTCGCGCAACTCCTCATTGGCTTTCTCCACGTCGTCCAGCTCCACGTGCTCGCCCACCTTCCAGTCGCCGTCGCCGCCGTGGGTGACGGTCACGTAATCAACCACCCGGCCGCTGCGCACCTTGCGGTAAGGGCTCTCGATGAACCCGAACTCGTTGATGCGCGCAAAGCAGGAGAGCGAAGAGATGAGGCCGATGTTGGGGCCTTCCGGCGTCTCGATGGGGCAGATGCGCCCGTAGTGGGTGGGGTGGACGTCGCGCACCTCGAACCCCGCGCGCTCGCGCGACAACCCGCCCGGACCCAGCGCCGAGAGGCGCCGCTTGTGGGTAATCTCCGAAAGCGGGTTGGTCTGGTCCATGAACTGCGACAGCTGTGAGGAGCCGAAGAACTCGCGAATGGAGGCCATGACCGGCTTGGCGTTGATCAGGTCGTGGGGCATGGCGGTGGACATTTCCTGGTAGACGGACATCTTCTCTTTGATGGCCCGCTCCATGCGTACCAGGCCGATGCGGAACTGGTTCTCCAGCAGCTCGCCGACCGCGCGCACGCGCCGGTTGCCCAGGTGGTCGATGTCGTCGAGGAAGAAACTGCCTCCCGGGTTCTTGCGCAGCTTGAGCAGGTAGCGGATGGCGGCGTAGAAGTCCTCGGGATCGAGGGTGCGCTTGTCGAGGGGCAGCTGCGTGACCGCGCCTTCGGAGTGGTCGGTGGCCAGAGTGCCCTCGCACCCGCGCACCACTTCCGTGCAGCGGTTCCCTTCGCGCTTGCCCACGAACATCTTTTCGTGCTCGACCACCAGGTAGAAATTGGCGGCCGGCAGGTGGCCGGAGTCTTCCAGCTCGAACTCGGTGGTTTTCTCGTCCACGCGATCCTTGAGGTTCGCCGAATAGCCGAGCTTGATGTTGAACTTGAGCCGGCCCACGCGCGAGAAGTCGTACTTGCGCGGGTCGAAAAACATGCCGTTAAAGAGCGCCGTAGCCGTCTCCAGGGTGGGCGGATCGCCGGGCCGCATCTTGCGGTAGAGCTCGATGAGGGCTTCCTGGGGGGTCTTCAGGGTGTCGCGCCGCAAGGTGGAGCTGATCACCGAACCCACGTCGTCGGTCTCGGGGAAAAAGATCTCGACCTCGCCGATGCTGGCGTCGAGCAGGGTATTGAGGGCGGCGGGGGTGAGCTCGTTGTTGGCTTCCAGCAGGATCTCGCCCGTCGTCGTGTCCACCACGTCGCCAGCCGAGTAAGCACCCTCCAGGTCGTGGGGAGCGACTTCCACCTGTCCCAGCCGCGCCTTGCGGATCTGCTCGAGCAGCGAGCCGGTAATCTTCTTGCCGGCGTGCACCAGGGTTTCGTGGGTGCGCGGGTGCTCGATGCTTTTGGAGATGCGCCGACCGGCCAGCCCGTCGGAGACTTCCCAATAGGGCTTGCGGTCGCGCAGCGTGATGCGCTCCACCTGGTAAAAGGCCTTGAGGATCTCCGGGTCGCTCTTCAGACCCAGGGCGCGCAGAAAGATGGTGGCCAGGAACTTGCGCTTGCGGTCGATGCGCACGTAGAGCAGGTTCTTGGTGTCGTACTCGAACTCCACCCAGGAGCCGCGGTAGGGGATGATCTTGCCCAGGAAGTAAGTCTTCTGGGAGTTGGACTCAAAGAAGACCCCCGGCGAGCGGTGCAGCTGGCTGACGATGACGCGCTCTGTGCCGTTGATGACGAAGGTGCCGTTGTCGGTCATCAGGGGGATTTCGCCGAAGTAGACTTCCTGTTCCTTGATGTCGCGGATGGACTTGTGGCCGGTGTCGGAGTCCTTGTCGTAGATGGTCAGGCGGATGGTGACCTTGAGGGGGGCGGCGAAAGTCATGCCGCGTTCCTGGCATTCGGTGACGTCGTACTTCAGCTGCAAGGCCACCGGGTCGCCGCACTTGTTACAGAAAGTCACCACGTTTTTGTTGAAGGTGCCGCACTTGGAGCAGAGCACGTCGCCCACTTTGAAGGGGTTGGTGATGACCGTGTGCCCGCAGTTCTTACAGGTGCTGCGCAGGTGGTGAAGCCCCCGCAGGTTTCCGCACTTGCACTCCCAGTTGCCGATCGAGTAGTCCACGAAGTCGAGCTGCGAGATGCCCCGAAAGTCGGTAATGGGGAAGACGGAATTAAAGACCGCCTGCAAACCGTTGTCCTCGCGCTCGGAGGGGAGCAGGTCCATCTGCAGGAAGCGCTGGTAGGAGCGCTTCTGCACTTCGATCAGGTTGGGAATGTCGATGACGGTTGGGATTTTAGAGAAATTAATGCGCTGACGGACAGCGCCGTTCCCGCCGTTGGGCATTATGCGAACTCCTTGCGTGAGGTAGCGAATCTGTTGAAGGTTTCAGCGACACCGAATCCTTTACTAGGATGCATGGGACAAAGGCGGGGATGCTCCGCTTCGCCTCCGCTCGAAGAGAAGCTCCGCGCCCTCGGGGTCTGAACCCGGAGCGGGCCGCGCGCGTGGCGCGATGAGGAACTCCGCCGCCCGCCCCGGAAAAGCCGTTTGCGCCCGTTACTTCACTTCCACGGTGGCGCCGGCTTCCGTGAACTTCTTCTTGATGGACTCGGCCTCGTCCTTGCTGACGCCCTCTTTGATGGGCTTGGGCGCGCCGTCCACCAGGTCCTTGGCTTCCTTCAAGCCCAGGCTGGTCACCTCGCGCACCGCCTTGATGACGTTGATCTTGTTGGCGCCCACCGCCGTCAGCACCACGGAGAACTCGGTCTTCTCCTCGGCCGCCGCTGCGCCGGCACCCGCCACCGCGCCCGCCACCACCACCGGGGCCGCGGCCGCCGCCGACACCCCCAGGGTCTCTTCCAGTTTCTTCACCAGCTCCGAGGCTTCCAGAAGCGTCAGCCCCTGGACCTGTTCCACAATCTTGTCAATCGTTTCCGACATCGTTTTCTTTTTCCTCCTGAAAAATCCTGACCCGTCCCCGTCCGGCGGTCGGCGGCGTCCCGGGACTTGCCCCGCGGCGCCGCTTTCCCGCGCGGCTCATTGGCCGGCGGCTGCTTTAAACTTGTTCTTTTCCACCCCTTGCTGAATCACTCGCGCCACCCGGCGCGCCACATCCGAAACCGCCACGGCGATCTCCCGTCCCGGCTCCTTCATCAGGAAGAGCGCCCGCGCCAGCAAATCCTCGCGCGAAGGCAGGCTGGCGATCTCCATCAGCTCCGCCAGCGAGACCACCCGCCCCTCCACCATGCCCGCCTTGAAAACCAGCGCCGGGTTCTCCTTGGCGTAGCTGGTCAGCACCTTGGCCAGCGCCACCGGCTCGCTTTCCGTGTAAGCCACCGAGGTCGTGCCGCGCAGCCCTTGGGCCACCGGCTCCGTCGAGGTTCCCTGCGCGGCGCGCTCCACCAGGCGGTTCTTCACCACCTCATAGCGCGCTCCCGTCTCCGCGACCTTGCGCCGCAGCTCGGTGTCCGCCTGCACGTTCAACCCCTCGAAACCCGACAGGATCACCGTGCGCGCCTTCTTCAGCGCCTCGTGAAACGACTCGGCTTTCTCTTTCTTCTCTTCCCGCTTCATGCTCGCTCTCCCCTCAGAACTCAGGCCGCCTCCACCGACGCCGGATCGACGTTCAGCCCCGGCCCCATGGTGGAGGAAATCACGATGCTGCGCACGTAGCGCCCCTTGGCGGTGGCAGGCTTGGCCTTGAGGACGCTGGAAATCAGCGCCTGGGCGTTCTCGGTGAGCTTGGTCGCGTCGAACGACACCTTGCCCACCGCGCAGTGGATGATCCCCGTCTTGTCCACGCGGAACTCCACCTTGCCGGCCTTGAGTTCCTTCACCGCGCGCGCCACTTCCATCGTCACGGTGCCGGTCTTGGGGTTGGGCATCAGCCCGCGCGGCCCCAGAATCTTGCCCAGCCGCCCGACCGACTTCATCATATCGGGCGAAGCCACCACGGCGTCAAACTCCATCCAGCCGCCCTGGATTTTCTGCACGATATCGTCGCCGCCCACCTCGTCGGCGCCCGCTTCGCGAGCCTCGGCCACCTTCTCGCCGGAGGTGATGGCCAGCACGCGCAAGGTCTTCCCCAGCCCGTGCGGCAGCACCACCGTGCCGCGCACCATCTGGTCGGCGTGCTTGGGATCCACCCCCAGGCGCATGGCCACTTCCACCGTCTCATCAAACTTGGCGAAGGCCGCCTCTTTGAGCACCGGCATGGCTTCCGCCACCGTGTAAGCGGGCTTGTCCACCCGCTTGGCCGCGGCCTCGTACTTCTTTCCCGATTTACGCATGTTCCCTTCCCCGCCGTGAAATTGGAAATTTGAAAATGGAAACTGGAGGCCTTTCTTTTTTCCGGTTTCTATTTTCGAGTTTCTATTTTCCAACTTCCAATTACGGCACCACTTCGATCCCCATGCTGCGCGCCGTGCCCTTGACGGTGGCGACGGCGGCGGCCAGGCTGCGCGCGTTCAGGTCCGGCACCTTGGTGCGCGCGATCTCTTCCACCTGCTTCTCCGTCACCTTGCCCACGTGCGTCTTGTTGGGCTCGCCCGAACCCTTGGCGATGCCCGCCGCGCGCTTCAGCAGCACGGAAGCGGGCGGGGTCTTGGTGATGAAGCTGAATGTCCGGTCGTGATAAACCGTGATGACCACGGGAATGATCAGCCCTTCCTGGTCCTTGCCCGAGGTCTTGGCGTTGTACGCCTTGCAGAACTCCATCAGGTTCACGCCGTGCTGGCCGAGCGCCGGGCCCACCGGGGGCGCGGGCGTCGCCTTGCCGGCGGCGATCTGCAGCTTGATCATTGCGATGATTCTCTTGGCCATAACCCCTCAGCTTAGATGCTAAACTTTCTCCACCTGGTAAAAATCCAGTTCCACGGGCGTGGCGCGGCCGAAGATGGTCACCATCACCCTCAGCGTGGAGCGGTCGTCGTTGATCTCGTCCACCGACCCGGTGAAATCCTTGAAGGGCCCGTCGGTGATCTTGACGGTCTCGCCCTTGTCGAACTTGAGACGCGGCTTGGGGTGCTCGGCCGCCACTTCCACGCGATGCACGATGCGGTCTACTTCCTCCGGCGCCAGGGGACTGGGCATGGTGCCGGAACCGACAAAACCCGTCACCCGGGGCGTGGAGCGCACCAGGTGCCAGGTGTCGTTGTTCATGGCGATCTCCACCAGCACGTAACCGGGGTAGAAAAGCTTGGACGTCACCACCTTCTTGCCCTGGCGCATCTCGATGACGTCTTCGGTAGGGATAAGGATTTCGCCGAACGAGTCGGCCATCCCCGCCGCTTCGGCGCGGCTCTTCAGCGTCTCCGCCACCTTCTTCTCAAACCCCGAGTAGGTGTGGATGATGTACCACTTCTTATCCATGCTTATGGTTTCGGCCCCCGCGGCCTCTTCGCCCGGCATTGCAGCTACCTACCCCCGATGCAAGAAATGGTCCAGGATGCGGCTCACCAGCACCTGGAACGCCGAGTCACAGATGGCGAAATAGCCGGCAAACAAAAAGGTGGTCAGGATCACCATCACCGTGGTGCTGTAAATCTCCTGCTTGCCCGGCCAGGTCACCTTCCTCATCTCCGCCCGCACTTCGCCGACGTACTCGCGAAACCGCGTCCAGGTGTCCGTCTTCCGCGCTTCAGTCGTGGCAGCCATCGCTCGTGTCCCGCTCCCGAACTTCCGATTCCGGCGGCGCTTCCCGCCTCCCTCTTTTTTCTGGCAGGGGCGGAGGGATTCGAACCCCCATGACCGGTTTTGGAGACCGGCAGATTAGCCGTTAATCTGACGCCCCTAGGCCAAAGCCGTGGGGGCACGGCGCGCCGTGCCCCTACTTCACTTCCTTGTGCACCGTGTGCTGCCGGCAGGTACGGCAATACTTCTTGATCTCCAGCCGGTCCTGGTGCTTCTTCTTGTTCTTGGTCGTGGTGTAGTTGCGGTTCTTACATTCCCCGCATTGCAGCGTGATAATGTCGCGCATAGTTTCCAGCTCTCAGCCTTCGGTGCCCCGCCTGGACCGCCGCCGGGACTCAGCCTCTATGTCAAGATATCCGTCACCGTGCCGGCGCCCACCGTGTGGCCGCCTTCGCGGATCGCGAACCGCAATCCCTTCTCCATGGCGATGGGCGTGATCAGCTCGATCTCCAGGTTCACGTTGTC
>JBJKQV010000289.1:0-7605 GCA_046704985.1 Terriglobia bacterium | reverse complement strand
TGACCAACCAGACCTCCGATATCTAAGGCTAACCGAAGAATTTCAAGATGCCGCACTTCTAGCGGCTCCGGGCGCGCGGGCCGCGGTTCGCGCGCCCTCGCCCCTTCCTGCGCCGGGGAGCCGCTCGCGCTCCCCCGGCGGGTTTCTTACTCCCTCCACAACCCTTCCTTTCCAAATAATACCAAATAGAGTATTTATAAAAGTGGTGCATAATTTTGCATGGATAAACTTTACCGGCGAACGCAGATTCTCGAACTCCTAAAGGCCGAGGGCGTGGCCACGCAGGCGGAGCTGCGCCGCAAGCTCGTGCACCGCGGCATCCACGTGACCCAGGCCACCCTGTCCCGCGACCTGGAGGAACTTGGGGTGGTGAAGACCCGTGAGGGTTACCGCCCCTCCGCCGCCCTCAAGCCCGTGGCCCCCGCTCAGCGCACCCTGCCTCTGGTCCTCAAGGAATTCCTGCGCGAGGTGCACCACGCCGGAAACCTGGTGGTCATCCGCACCCATCCCGGCAACGCCCACAGCGTGGCCGTGGCCCTGGACGCCTCACGTTGGCGCGAGGTGTGCGGAACCGTGGCCGGCGACGACACCATCTTTGTGGCCACCGCCCGCGTGCAGGACGCGGCGCGCGTCCGCAAAAAGATTCTGTCGCTCCTGGCCTCTTGAGCTCTCGCGGCGCGTGAGGCGCCGGCCGGGTTCCGGGGGAAGGCCGGGAATGGCTTTCTCTGCCGATAGAATATGTCCGCATCCGACGAACATCGCAAAACGGCCGAACGCGCCAACCCGCTGGGCATGACGGGCGAGGAATTCCGCGCCGCCGGACACCGTCTGGTGGACCGTCTGGCGGAGCTCCTGGAAACCCTCGGCGACCGCCCGGTGACGCGCGGCGAATCGCAGCAGACGATTCGCGGCTTGCTCGGGACCGGCGGCCTGCCCGCCCGCGGCGAAGATGCTCAGCGGGTGCTCGAGCAAGCCACCGAACTCCTGACCGGCCACTCGCTCTTCAACGGCCACCCGCGCTTTTGGGGTTACATCACCGCTTCACCCGCACCCATCGGCATTCTGGGCGAACTGCTGGCGGCGGGAGTGAATCCCAATGTGGGCGCCTGGATCCTCTCGCCGATGGCCAGCGAAATCGAGGCGCAGACGGTAGCCTGGATAGCCGAGGCCATCGGCTACGCGCCCGATTGCGGCGGGCTGCTGGTAAGCGGCGGCAACATGGCCAACTTCGTAGGCTTTCTCGCCGCCCGCAAAGCGCAGGCGCCCTGGAACCTCTCCGCGCAGGGCTTTGCGGCGCCCGCGGCGCGGCGCTTGCGCGCTTACGTTTCCACTGAAACCCATACCTGGATCGAAAAGGCCGCCGATCTGTTCGGCCTGGGGACGGAGGCGATCCGCTGGATTCGCGCCGACGAACAGGGGCGCATCTCGCTCGACGCCTTGCGCGAGCAGATCCTTGCCGACCGCGCGGCGGGTGACCTGCCGTTTTTGGTGGTGGGGACGGCGGGGACGGTTTCGACGGGAGCCGTGGACCCGCTGCCCGCGCTCGCCGAGCTGGCGCGCGAGCAGAAGCTCTGGTTCCACGTGGACGGCGCCTACGGGGGGCTGGCGGCGGTCCTGCCGGACGCTCCGGCCGGCCTCAAGGGCATGGCGCAGGCCGATTCAGTGGCCGTTGATCCGCACAAGTGGCTCTACGCGCCCCTGGAGGCCGGCTGCGCCCTGGTGCGCAACCGCCAGGCGCTGCGCGCGGCCTTCAGCCATCACCCTCCTTACTACCACTTCGAGAACACGCAGGAAGAGTTGACCAACTATTTCGAGTATGGCCTGCAAAACTCGCGAGGGTTTCGCGCCCTCAAGGTGTGGCTGGCGCTGCGGCAGGCGGGCCGCGAAGGTTTGGCGCAGTTGATCGGCGAAAACATTCGCCTCGCCCAGGAGCTGTATCGCTTCCTCGGGGAGCATCCGGCGATGGAAACCTTCACGCACGACCTGAGCATCGTGACCTTTCGCTACGTTCCGCCCGACCTGCGGGGCCGCGCTGGCCGGGCCGCGGAGTATCTGGATCGTTTGAACACCGAGATTGTGAACCGGCTGCAGGCGGGAGGCGAAGCCTTCGTCTCCAACGCCCAGCGCGGCAAGGCGTTTGTGCTGCGCGCCTGTCTGGTGAACCTCCGCTCCACGCTCGAAGACGTCCGGGCGCTGCCCGCGGTGGTGGCCAGGCTGGGCGAGCAGGCCGACCGGGAATTGCGTCCGGCGGCGGGCATTTAATTTCATCGCGAGAGGAAAGTGCATTCATGGCATCGACAGGCTCAAAGAAGATCAAGCGCGCGGTACTGGCTTACTCCGGCGGGTTGGATACTTCCATCATCATTCCCTGGCTGCGGCAGAACTACGGCTGCGAGGTGGTGGCCATGGTCGGCGACGTCGGCCAGGGCGACGACTACGCCGCCGTGCGCCGCAAGGCCTTGCAGACCGGCGCCACAAAAGTATTTATCGAGGACCTGCGCGAGGAGTTCATCACCGGCTACCTTTGGAAGGCGGTGCAGGCCGGCGCGGTTTACGAAGGCAAGTACCTGCTGGGGACTTCGCTGGCGCGCCCAGTGCTGGCGCGGCGCCAGGTGGAGGTGGCGCTGGCGACCGGCGCCGACGCCCTGGCCCACGGCTGCACGGGCAAGGGCAACGACCAGGTGCGCTTCGAGATGACCTACAAGGCGCTGGCGCCGCAACTTGCCGTCATCGCTCCCTGGCGCGAATGGCACATCAAGTCGCGCGAGGACGCCATTGATTACGCGCGTGCCCACGGCGTCCCCGTGCCGGTCACCAAGAAGGAGCCTTACAGCCGCGACCAGAACAACTGGCACCTCAGCCACGAGGGCGGGCCGCTCGAGACCGGCTTGGGCGAGCCGCCCGAGAGCGCCTGGAAGCTCACGCGCAGCCCGCAGCGCGCCGCGGCACGCGAGGAGGCGGTGTGTCTTGGCTTCGAACGCGGGGTGCCGGTGACGGTGAACGGGCGCCGCCTGGGGCCCGTGCGCCTGCTCGAAACTTTGAACGCCCTGGCGGGGCGGCACGGCGTGGGACGCACCGACCTGGTGGAGAACCGCCTGGTGGGCATCAAATCGCACGGCGCTTACGAGACCCCGGCCGGCACGCTGCTTTTCGCCGCGCACCACGAGCTGGAGGCGCTGTGCCTGGACCGCGCCACCTTCCACTACAAGCAGCAGGTGGCGCTGCGCTACGCGGAGCTGGTTTACGACGGGCAGTGGTTCACGCCGCTGCGCCGCGCGCTGGACGGGTTTGTCGAAGCCACGCAGCGCACGGTGACGGGGAGCGTCACCCTGGGGCTCTACCGTGGCAACGTGCGCGTCCTCGACCGCCAGTCCCCCGCCTCACTCTACGACACCAGCATCGGCGGCTTCACCATGAACGGCGATTACGACCAGAAAGACGCCGCGGGCTTCATCTACATCCTGGGCCTGCCCGTCAAGCTGGCGGCGTCGCTGCGCGTGCGGGCGCGCCGGCCCGCCCGGCGGAGGAAGGCGCGATGAAACTTTGGGGCGGGCGCTTTAGCGGCCGCAAACGCGATGCGCTGTTCGAGGCTTACTCGCAGTCGTTTTCCTTCGACCGGCGGCTGATCGCTTACGACTTGCGCGTCAACCAGGCCTACGTGCGCGAACTGGGCCGCGTGCGCGTGCTGACCGCCGCCGAGGTGCGGCGCTTGACGGCCGGGCTCCGGGCCCTGAGCCGCTATGTCACCTCGCACCCGCAATGGGCGCACGGCGAGCGCGCGGAGGACGTCCACACTTGGGTCGAGGAGCGCCTGGCGCGCTACGCGGGCAAGGCGGCGGCCAAGCTGCGCACCGGCCGCAGCCGCAACGACATGGTAGCCACCGACACGCGCCTGTACGTCAAGGACGCGGTCAGGGAACTGCAGGGCGCGGCGCTGGAGCTGATGGAAGCGTTGGTCAAGCTGGCGCGCCGCGTGCCGCGCGCCGTCATGCCCGGCTATACGCACTTGCAGCCCGCGCAGCCGGTCTTGGTGGCCCACTACCTGCTCGCCTACTACCAGATGCTGGCACGCGACGAGTCGCGCCTGGAAGACTGCCGGGAACGCGCCGACGAGCTGCCGCTGGGCGCCGGAGCGCTGGCGGGCAGCTCGTTCGGACTCAACCGCCGCCGCTTGGCGCGCGAGCTGGGCTTTGCCCGCCCCGCCGCCAACAGCCTGGACGTCACTGCGGACCGCGACTTCGTCGCCGAGACGCACTTCGCCTGCGCGCTCGCCTGTGTCCACCTGAGCCGCCTGGCCGAGGATCTGGCGATCTTTTCTTCGCCCGCCTTCGGCTACCTGGAGGTGGATGAGGCTTACGCGACGGGCAGCAGCCTGATGCCCCAAAAGAGGAACCCCGACGCGCTGGAGTTGATCCGCGGGCGCGCGGCGGGTGCCCTGGGGCGGCTCACGGCGGTGCTCGCCTTGCTGAAGGGCCTGCCCATGGCTTATGACCGCGATTTGCAGGAGGACAAGGCGGCGCTGTTCGAGACCGTCGACTCGACGCGCGATTCACTGCGCCTGGCGGCGCGGGTGGTCGCCACCCTGCGCCTGCGCACCCAGCGCATGCGCGCCGCAGCTGAAGAAGGCTTCCTGACCGCCACCGACTTGGCCGAGGAATTGGTGCGGCGCGGCATCCCCTTTGCCCGTGCCCACGAGCAGGTGGGGCGGCTGGTCAGCCGCTGCGTCGCGCACGGCAAGACCTTGGCCGGACTCCCGACGGTGGAAGCGCGTGCCCTCATTCCTTCCTGGGACGCGAAGCTGGCCGCTGTGGCCGCTTCGCCCGAGCGCGCAGCGGCGCGCAAGGACGTCTGGGGCGGTACCGCGCCGCGCCAGGTGGCCCGCCAACTGAGTGAGGCACAGGCGCACTTGCG
Organism: Terriglobia bacterium; assembly: GCA_046704985.1. Classification (GTDB taxonomy): domain Bacteria; phylum Acidobacteriota; class Terriglobia; order UBA7540; family UBA7540; genus JBJKQV01. The sequence continues at coordinate 2,694 of JBJKQV010000289.1, read as the reverse complement.
CCGCCTGCGCCGCAAACTGGCGCGCCGCACCTTGTAAGACTCCTCGAAAGATTTCCGGGAAAAAATTAGGCCATGTGCCGGGCGCCGAGCATCCGGGAGCCGAGCGCGCGCATTCGCTTGAGCGAGAAGGCTCGAAGGCCGGATAGGGAAGGCACCAGGCGATGATAGGGGCCGAAGAGGCGCACCACCAAGGTGGTGTATGACAACAGCAGGTGAAAACGCAGGGTGAGGGCGAGCAGCCGCCAGGAGATCGCCCGGGCGGGCGCCTGGCTGTCCGCGGCGGGCTCGGGGAGCCGCACCAGTTCCTTAAACTGCCCGCGCAGGGCACGCAGCCATTTGAGCGCCAGTTGCTTGCGGTCGCGCGCCAGAATCTCCGCCGCCTGCGGGAAACAGAGCTCCTCGCGCACCCAGCGGTAATCGGACGGGTCGAAGACGCGCTGCGAGAGGTTGAGGAAGGCGGGATCTTCCAAGGCATCGGGAGGAAATTCTTCCGGCGTTTCCCAGGGTTCGGGAAGCGGTTTCTCACGCGCCAGCCAGAAGACCAGCACCAGCACGGTAGCCGCAAGAAGTGAATATAGAATCAAGCCAATCATCGCTCAATCAACTTTACCAAGGCATTATTGAGCCGGTCGAGCTCGGATTGCAAGTGCAAATTTCGTTTCTGCCCCCTGCCTGGCGGACCTTTTGTCCAGGCAGGCTGGTAATTCCACAGCGCCCCGACCCAGACTAGGCTCCCCACCATCCAGGCCAGAGGGCCGGTGTATTCAAAAATGCTTCCGTAGGCCGCCCGGCCCAGGGTGAGGGCGAATTGCGCATCGGCGATGCTGGCCCCCACATAGAGAGAAAACCCGAGCAGCAGGCCCTTGACGCTTCGCCCCACCGGTAATCGGAAAAAGCGCGCCGCCAGCAGCAGTCCCACGATCATCGCCCCCTTGGTCAGCGAGGTGGACTTGAGCAGATCGAGGAAGATCTTGCTGGAAGGCTCGTGGATAAACAGGGCCGGGCCGATGTAGAGCAGGAGCAGGACGCCGCAAATCAGCCCGCAGACCAGCCTTCCCAACCCGCGCAGGGCAGGGTAGGGCTCGAAGATGTGGTCCGAGGCTTCCAGGATGATGGCAAATTCGGCGAGCAGCGAAACCAGGTAGTAGAACCAGTAGACCTGGGTGTGGTAGGCAGGCGCCAGAAACAGTACCAGCAACACCACCGTCGTGCCGGCCAGGACGTAGACGATGTAGGAATAGAAAACGGGCAGGCGGGACAGAAACCTCCCCTTGCTTGCTCTGACCAGGAGCAGGACGCAGGCCAAAATGCTGACCGTCGTAATCGCGCCAATGAACATGTTATTGCACGCGTCCCAGCCTGGGCAGGCTCATCCCGCCGTTCCCGTGTTGTGCGTTCCGCTGCCTTTTCAGGCTGTGGGAGGCCAGGGACGAGGCCCGCCGCCCATCGTGGGAGGCCAAGGCCGGGGCCCGCCGCCCATTCTGACAGCAGAGGGAGGCCAGGGACGAGGCCCGCCACCCATTTCGGTAACGGCACTGGGAGGCCAAGGCCGAGGCCCGCCGCCCAACTGAGTAACAAGTGAGTGTACCATATAAACTTACCTCCTTTTCGGTGTGCATACTGACACGAAAGTACCAGTACCTTCTGATTGCCTAAAATGTTTTAAGGAAATTAGAAATTTGGCAATGAAACAAAGGGGTTAAGGGTTACGGCGATGGCTTGGGCCGCGGAAGTTCAAGGATACTTAAACGGGCACAGGCGAAGCCCTTCCGATACCGCTCTTTTGGGTGGATTTAACCGATCCCTTCCTGCTCTCGGGAGGGTGGCGATGGGGTTCGCAAGCTTCGGGTTTGGGACGTTGACAAGTCCGGAATGGCTGGCGTGGTGTGATTGGACTCTGAAAGTAGAGCAGGAGTTTCTGTGGAGATGCGGCGCGGCCGAACCGCCCAGCGCCTTGCCCAACCCAAGGCGTCGGCTCAGCCTCTCAAGCCTGCAAGATCCTGAACCGCGCGGACGATGCGCTTCAAGTCGCGCTCCGTTAGCCGGGGATGGACGGGGAGCGACAGAACGCTTTTCGCCAAGCGCGTGCTGACCGGGAAGTCGCGGTCGCTTCCGTAACCGCGAAAGACCGGCTGGCGGTGCAGCGGGCGGGGATAGTGCACGGCGGTTTCGATGCCCTGCGCTGCCAGCGCCTTCTGCACTTGATCGCGTGAGAGGCCCAGTTGCCGGGCGTCAACAGTAATGGTGTAGAGGCAGTAGGCGGGATCGGCTCCGGGAGCGGGCAGCGGCACGCCGATGCCGGGAAGGCCTGCGAGGCCGCGCGAGAGGATGCGCGCGTTACGGCGGCGGAGGCGCAGTTCCCCCGGCAGGCGCCGGAGCTGCACGCGGCCCAGCGCCGCGGCGATATCGGTCAGCCGCAGGTTGAAGCCCAGTAGGCGGTGCTCGTAGCGCCGCGCCTCGCCGTGCGAGCGCAGCAGGCGGCACTGCTCGGCCAGGCGGGCGTCGGAGGTGGTGATCATTCCTCCTTCGCCGGTGGTCATGTTCTTGGAAGGATAGAAGGAGTAACAGACGGCGTCGGGAAAAGCGCCGACGTCGCGCCCGTGGAAGCGCGCGCCGTGCGCCTGGGCGGCGTCCCAGATGATACGCAAGCCGTGACGCCGCGCGATGCCGGCGAGCGCGCGCACGTCGGCCGGG
>JBJKQV010000288.1:0-3164 GCA_046704985.1 Terriglobia bacterium | reverse complement strand
CCTACGAGCTTTACCTGCTGGTGCGCGCCGGGGCCACGCTGCCCGTCGAGGAGCACAACACCATGCTCGATGCGGCCCTGGTGGCGCTGCCCACACGCCCATCCAAACATCGTGACTCGGTGCGCGTGGTGGTGGAAGGGTCATTCTGTGAGCAGCCGCCCTTGGACTTGCTGCGCCTGATGGAAGAAGCGGGGTGCTACCTGGTGGACGATGACTTCAGCCTGGGGCGGCGCTGGTTCGAAGCCGACGTGCCCGAGACGGGAGACCCGGTGCGGGCGCTGGCGGAAAGTTATCTGGAGCGTTCCGTCTACTCTTCGGTGCGCCACGACGCCCGCAAGCCGCGCGTCGAGGGGCTGATGGAAAAGGTGCGGCGCGCGCGCGCCGACGCGGTGATCTTCCTGATCGCCAAGTTCTGCGAGCCCGCCTATTTCGATTACGTGCTCTTCAAGCGGCGGATGGAGGAAGAGGGTATTCCCCACCTGCTGCTGGAATTCGAGGAGAAGCTGTTCACTTTCGACCGCGTGCGCACGGAAGTGGAAACGTTCGTGGAGTCCCTGCTGTTCGCCTGAGGAGCAGGCCGCAAGGAGGAGCGATGCGGAGCGAATATCGCGGCGACATTCACCGCCGGCAAAAGGACCTGATGCTCGACTGGTACGCGCGCCTGGCGGAATCGGCCTCGACCGGCTCGCCGCCGGCCGTGGCGCTGCTGATTTCGGGCTGCTGCGTCGAACTGCTGGAGGCCTTAGGCGTGGTGCCGCTCTATCCGGAAGTGAACGCGCTGCAACTGGCCATCCGCCACCAGTCGCTCGACCCCATCCTGGCGGCCGAGGAGATGGGCTACGCGGCGGACAATTGCGCCTACGTGAAGGCCGACATCGGCGCGCTGCTCAAGAACCTGACGCCCACCGGCAGTCCCTTGCCCCGCCCCGCACTGGCGCTCTGCAACTTTGTGGGCTGCAACACCTACATCAAGTGGTTCGAGCACCTGGCGGCGCTCACCGACACGCGCCTGTATATGCACGACGTCCCCTTCCTGCGCGGCGACGAACCTTCCGCCGAAGACACGCGCTACGTGGTCCGCCAGCTGCACGAGCTGGTGGCGGTGCTCGAAGAGCTGACCGGAAAGAAATTCGACTTCGCGCGCTTTCAGGAAGCGGTGGCCTGCTCGGCGCGCGTCGAGGATCTCTGGTCGCGTCTCAAGCACTTGGCGCGCCGCTCGCCTTCGCCCTTCGACGCCTACTTTGACGCCATCACCCTGATGGGCCCGCTCTACGTCTACCGCGCCAGCCCCCTGGGCGTCGAGTTCTTCCAGGCAGCGCTCGAGGAAATGGAAGCCAAGGTCGCGCGCGGCGAAGGCGTCTACGACCAGGAGAAATTCCGCCTGGTGATGGAGGGTCCGCCGCCCTACCCCTGGTTCCGCGTTTTCCGCGACATGTTCGCCAAATGGAAAGCCTGCGCGGTGGCCTCCACCTACTCGACGGTGGGCGGGCTGTGGGAGTTCGGCTTCCGGCACGACCCCGAGCACCCCTTCGAATCCGTGGCCGCGCATATGCTGGCTCACAACGTCACCAACCGAAACTACCTTCAGCGCTACGAGCAGATTCGCCGCTACGTCGAGGACTGGCACGCCGACGGGGTGATCATTCACTTCGTCAAGAGCTGCCGGCTGTTTTCGGCCGGCCAGGGCGACATGCGGGACTACTTCACGCGCGTGCTGGGCGTCCCCACCCTCTACATCGAATCGGACCTGGAAGACCCGCGCTATTTCGCCGAAGCGCAGACGCGCACGCGCATGGACGCGTTTTTTGAAGCCCTGGAGCACGCGCGCCTGAAGCGCGGCGCGGCGCCCGGCAAGCGGCGCCAAGAGGAGGCATCGCTATGAGGTTTGCCGCCGGAGTGGACGTGGGCTCGACGCAGACCAAGGCCGTGATCATGGCCGAGAACCAGCGCGCCAAGGTGGTGGCGCGCGCCCTGGTGGACACGGGCGCCAACGTCACCCGCGCCGCCGAGCAGGCCTTCCACCTGGCCTGCCGCGAAGGGGGCCTCGCGGCGCGCGACGTGGGCTTTATCGTCGGCACCGGCTACGGCCGCTACAAGATCACCTTCGGCAACGATCAGATGACCGAGATTGGCTGCCACGCCCGCGGCGCGCACTTTGTTTTCCCCAACACCCGCACCGTGATTGACATGGGCGGCCAGGATTCCAAGGCCATCCGCGTGGGCGCCGAGGGCGAGGTGCTGGACTTCGCCATGAACGACAAGTGCGCGGCGGGCACCGGGCGCTTTCTCGCCAACGCCGCCGAGGTGATGAGCCTGGGCCTGGACGAAATCGGACCCCTCTCGCTCGCCGCCACGCGGCCGGTGAAGATCACCACCGTCTGCACGGTCTTTGTCGAGTCCGACATCCTCTCTTACCTGGTGCAGGGGAAAAAGCCCGAAGACATCCTGGGTGGCGTGCACCTGGCGATTGCCAAGCGCACGATTTCGCTGGCGCGCCGCACGCCCCTGGAGGCGGAAATCACCCTCACCGGCGGCGTGGCGCGCAACACCGGCATGGTGGCGGCGCTCGAGCAGGTTCTGGAACGCAAGATTCAGGTCAGCCCCGACGCTCCTTTCATGGGTGCGCTGGGCGCGGCTTTGTTCGCCCTCGAAAAGCTCGACACGAGCTTTGAGTGGGGCGTGTGGAGGAGCGGCGATGCGCTACGCGGGCGGGATTGATATCGGCAGCGGCTTTACGAAGGCGGTGGTGGTCTCGGCAGAGCGTGAGGGCGCGCAGCCGCGCCTCCTGGGCAAGGCGCAGTTGAAAACCGGCGTGCGCCTGGAAGAAGCCGCCGCGGAAGCACTCGGGGCCGCGCGCCGGCAGGCAGGGCTCGCGGACGGCGAAGCTTGCTACGTCTCCACCACCGGCTTCGGGCGCACCGCCGTCTCTTTTCGCGACATCCAGATTACCGAAATCACCAGCGGGGCGCGCGGCGCCCACTTCCTGAACCCGCAATCGGCGAGCGTGCTCGACATCGGCTGCCAGTCCACGCGCGCCATCGCCCTGGCGGCGCAAGGCCTGGTGCGCTCCTTCATGACCAACGACAAGTGCCCGGCCGGCTCGGGCAGTATCTTAGCCCGCGCCGCCAAGTTCCTGGAAGACCACCTGCACGAGGTGGGCACCG